>CAZEAO010000010.1:0-18749 GCA_964510245.1 uncultured Piscirickettsiaceae bacterium
TGTTCATTAATTTATCAATTTCGCTTTTAAATGCCTCAATATCTTGAAATTGCCTATACACTGAGGCAAAACGAATGTACGCAACCTCATCAAGCGCTCTGAGCTCCTCCATCACCCACTCACCAAGAGTTGAAGAAGGAACTTCTCTATCATTTTGCGCCATTAGTCTTCTTTGAATCTTTTGAATTGCAGTTTCAATTTTTGAGATTTCAACTGGTCTTTTTTCGAGCGCTTTTAGTAGTCCAGAGCGTAACTTATCTTCGCTAAATGTTTGTCTAGAGTCGTCGCTCTTAATAAGTCTGGGAAGATTCAAATCAACAGTTTCTCTGGTTGAATGTCTTTCACCACATGCAATGCATTCTCTTCTGCGACGAACTTGTGAACCATCATCAAGAAGCCTTGTGTCTAAAACCTTGGTGTCATCAGATTGACAAAAAGGACATCGCATAAAGGCTACTTATAGACCGGGAATTTTGAACACAATTGTTCAACTTTTGCCCTAACTTCGTTGACTACGTCAGGATTTTCAATATCATCACAAATGTCACATATCCAATTAGTGATATCTCTACACTCAGACTCTCCGAAACCGCGCGTTGTCGCGGCAGGTGTTCCAATTCTAATTCCGCTTGTTACAAATGGGGATTGTGGATCATTAGGGACTGAATTTTTGTTAACAGTAATATGGGCTGAACCTAGGGTCGCGTCGACAGCTTTTCCAGTCAATCCTTGCTCTATAAAGCTTACCAAAAATACATGATTGTCAGTACCACCGGACACCACATCATAGCCTCTTTCCATAAATACACTTGCCATAGCTCTTGCATTTTTCACAACTTGCTTTTGATAAGTTTTAAAGTCTTCACTCAAAGCCTCTTTAAAGGCTACAGCCTTAGCTGCAATAATATGCATTAATGGACCTCCTTGAATTCCAGGAAAAATAGCGGAATCAAGTTTTTTCTCAATTTCTTCGTTAGCTCTAGCAAGAATGAGTCCTCCACGAGGACCCCTTAAGGTTTTGTGGGTAGTGGTTGTACAAACGTCTGCAATATCAATTGGAGATGGATAATCACCAGTAGCAATTAATCCAGCAACGTGGGCCATATCAACAAATAAATAAGCATTAACCATATCTGCAATATCTCTAAACCTTTGCCAATCAATTACTCTAGAGTATGCAGAAAATCCAGCAATAATCATTTTTGGCTTGTGCTCTTTAGCTAGGCGTTCAACTTGATCATAATCAATTTCGCCAGTAGACTCATCAAGACCATACTGAATAGCATTAAAATTTTTACCCGAGAATGATGGTGCGGCTCCATGCGTTAAATGGCCGCCATGAGCTAAGCTCATACCCAATATAGTGTCTCCAGGAATAAGAAGTGCTTGAAAAACAGCAGCATTTGCAGTAGAGCCAGAATGGGGCTGAACATTGGCGTAGGCAGCTCCAAACAACTCTTTAGCTCTGCTGATGGCTAGGTCTTCTGCCATATCAACATGCTCGCAACCACCATAATAGCGTTTAGATGGGTACCCCTCTGCATACTTATTAGTTAGCTGAGATCCTTGAGCTGTCATCACAGCTGGGGATGTATAGTTTTCTGAGGCAATTAACTCAATATGAGCTTCTTGTCTTGCTTCTTCAGCATTGATTACTTTTGCGATGTCAGAATCAACGTCGCTTAATGTGAGATTTTTATCAAACATGGAGGCTTCCTAAATTGATGTAAAAAAACGATATTTTACGTATATATTTTAACAAGAATAGAACTTCATGACTCTTTTTTTATAAATGAGATAATTTGGTAATTATATGATTTTATTAATTTTTTTTATAATAACTAAAAATCATCTTTTGAATGTGGGTTGAATCAGAATTTATATATATTAATTATTAAAAATATAAGAAGATTTATAAAGAAAATAATTTACATTTCAGATGGTAAAATTTATCCTTTAATCTGATATAAATTTAATGAAAGTTGTCGTTTTAGGTGCTGGAGTTATTGGCACAACGTCTGCCTATTTTTTAGCAAAACAAGGTCATGATGTCACTGTTATCGATAGACAAGATAGCGTTTCAATGGAGACAAGTCACGCTAATGCTGGTCAGTTATCATATGCTTTTTCGTCGCCTTGGGCTGCTCCAGGGCTTCCGTTAAATTTGTTGAAGTGGGTTTTAAGTGGCAGGTCGCCCTTGGTTATAAACCCTAACATAAGCATTGAGACAATAAAGTTTTTGTATCGAATGTATAAAAACTGTAATCCGAGAAGCTATGAGATTAATAAAAGTCATATGCTTAGAGTTGCTAATTATTCTCAAAAGGCACTCCTTGAGATTGAGTCTGATTTTGATATTCGTTATGAACAAAGAAAACAAGGCTCTCTACAGCTTTTTTGGGATTCTAAAGAGCTTGATAAGGCTAAAAGAGATATTTCAATATTAGAAAAGTTCAAAACCAACTATGAACTTTTGGACTCAAATGGCTGCATCGAAGCCGAACCAGGTTTAAGGTATACAAAAAAGAAACTCTCTGGAGGTCTACGATTTAAGGGTGACTTTACTGGTAATTGTTATCTTTTTTCAACTGAAATCTATAAAAAATGCATTGAAATGGGTGTTAATTTTGAATTTAATACTGAGATTGAATCTATCGAAATCAAAGGCGATAAAGTTAATTCAGTCATTACAAATGTTGGAAACTTTCATGGAGATTGCTATTCAGTCTCTCTTGGTAGTTATTCTACAAAAATCCTCTCACAATTAGGAATCGAGGTTCCAATCTATCCTGTCAAAGGTTATTCCATAACGCTTCCTATTTCAGCGGATCGTGATGCCCCCCAATCGACAATTATGGACGATAAAAATAAAATTGGCATAACAAGACTAGGAGAGAATATTAGGGTTGCTGGAACTGCTCATTTAACCGATTTTAATAAAGGCCTTAGGGTGAAATCTCTAGAATCATTAAAAAACGGTTTAGATCGATTATTTCCTATGGGCTATAAGCATACAGAGGATGTAAATTTTTGGACTGGTTTTCGTCCAAGTACGCCTGATGGAACTCCAATTATTGGCCCTACTCCCTTTAATAATTTATTTCTAAATACAGGTCACGGAACTCTTGGATGGACAATGTCAGCCGGTTCTGGCAAACTATTAGCTAATCTTATCTCTGACAATAAGCCTGAAATTTCAATTGAAGGTATTGACATGAGTCGATATAGCTTTTCAAACAAGGTAACTAAGAATTATGGCTAGGAATTGCGTTGCAACAATTAATCTTAATGCAATTAAAAAAAACTATCTTTACGCCAAGTCTTTAAGTCCTAAATCGAAGGCCATAGCTATCATCAAAGCAAATGCCTATGGACACGGAGCAATCGAGGTGGCTAAGCACCTTGAGGTTTGTGCTGATTGTTATGGTGTTGCTTGTTCCGAGGAGGCGATAGAGTTAAGAAACTCCGGGATTACCAATACACCCATTCTCTTGTTAGAGGGTGTTTTTGAAGAGTCAGAGCTTAGTTTTGTAGATAAACTTAATCTCTGGATGGTGGTGTGTAATAACACTCAACTTCAATGGATTCTAAACAGTAAACCGAGCAAACGATTTAATGTTTTTGTAAAAATAGATTCAGGCATGGGGCGCCTTGGGTTTCATGAAAGTGAATCTAATCGGATAATAAAGTCTTTAAAAAATTCTAATGTTGTTAATAACATTACATTAATGACCCATTTTTCTAGCGCTGACAACAAAGAAACGGACACAACAATAAAACAAATTGATTCATTTAATAGTGCAATCAAATCAAATCAAAATGATACGTCACTGGCAAATTCGGCAGCATTGATGGCCTGGGAGGAGTCTTATAGTGAATACACAAGGCCTGGGATTATGTTGTATGGTTCATCACCATTTCCTTACAGCGAAAATTTTAAAGATTTAAAGCCAGTAATGACACTCAGCTCTTCTATCATATCTATTAAAAAATTCAAGGCAGGACAGAGTATTGGTTATGGTGAAAGATACGTCTGCAAACAAGAAACGCTCATAGGTATTGCTGCAATTGGTTATGCAGATGGATACCCACGATGCGCTCAAGATGGCACTCCTGTATTTATCAATGGAGAAATAGCAACAATAGCTGGAAGAGTTTCGATGGATATGATTACGATTAATTTAAAAGGCATCAAAAACCCCAAAATTGGTGATCGTGTAGAGCTTTTTGGAGAGAATCTATCTATTGATGAAGTTGCTGAAAAATGCAACACAATTTCATATGAAATATTTTCTCAAATTACCAATCGAGTTTATAGAACTTATGTTTCATAGTTTTTAAAATACTAATATAATTCAAACCATAATTCACCAATAATTACTTTAGAAATGTTATCAAAAGACCAGATTTCGTCATTTCATAAAGATGGCTACCTTGTCGTAGAAAAATTCCTAAGTAAGAGTCAACGAGAACTTTTAATGAATCGTGCAAGCGATTTGATAGACGACTTTGATCCATCGACCACATACTCTATTTTTACTACTAATGAGCAAGAGAGGTCGAGTGATGAATATTTTTTAAATTCTGGAGACCAAATAAGATTCTTTTTTGAAGAAAAGGCAATTGACATTAACGGTAAATTTACGGTTCCAAAACATCAATCAATCAACAAGATAGGTCATGCACAACATGAGCTAGACCCTGTCTACAAGCAAGTTATCAGCGAACTAAATATTCCAGAAATGGGTATGCAGATGGGCATAAAAAAACCAAGAAAACTTCAATCAATGCATATCTTCAAACAGCCCAATATTGGAGGTGAGGTTGGACTACATCAAGACTCAACATTTTTATACACCTCACCGATGAGTTGCATTGGATTTTGGATTGCCTTAGAGGATGCTAATATTGAAAATGGCTGCCTTCAGGCCATGACTGGATGCCATAAAGAGCCATTAAAAAAACGTTTTAAATTAGCAGACTCAGGAGGTACTGAGTTTGAAGTGTTGGATGAAAGTCCGTGGCCAAATAATCAACTTGATTTTTTAGAGGTTAAGGCTGGTACTCTAGTAATCCTTCATGGACAACTGCCTCACTACAGTGCTGAAAATACTTCAAATAAATCTAGACAAGCATTTAGTCTTCATTTGGTTGATGACAATTGTCACTATCCGAAAGATAATTGGTTACAATCATCCCTTTAGCTTAATACCTAGCGTATGAAAGATAGACAAGTAATAGACATTTACGATATAGAGTTTAAACCATTTGATAGGTATGGATCGCCTGTTCCCAAAATGAGTTGGCATATCATCAGCTATGATCAAAAAAAAGGCCAAGGAAGTTATGTATTAAAGATGGATCCAGGCGCTCAAACTGTTCCCCATATACATATGGGTTTTGAAGAGTTTTTGATTATAGAAGGTGAATTAACTGACTCTGACGGAACTACCTTTAAAAAAGGTGATTTTGTATCTTTTAAGCCTGGCACACAACATTCTTCCTTTTCTGCAACTGGGGCACTCATTGTAGTCTTTCAAAGAGGTCTTAATGAAGCTATTAATCAAAATTAATAGTTAATACTCCTTGAAAAAATCTAAGAAAAATTTAGTTTTCTGAATCAATCTGAGATTCAAGAGCTTCCTCAGCAATAACTTCCATAGCTACAACACTTGGTCTTTGCGTCATTACCTGGAAGTTTGCTTGTTCTGACTCATCTACATCATCTGTAATAAACATCATAGAGAAAACTATGGCTGCTATTAATAGATGAATAGCAATCAGATAGATAAGAAACCCAGAGCTCTCGAAGAGGTTAATGAAATAACTCATAGAGAATGGACCTAGTGATGCAAAAACACTATATACGAGAACAATTGTTCCGCTTGCGCTAACCATTTGACTTGGCCTTAGGCGATCGTTAGTTTGAGCAACACCGAGAGAATAAAGAGGCAGTGTACTAGCACCAATAAGTCCATTTAAAACTAAAAAAATCGTTTTTGGAAAATCAAACAATAAAAGCAAAGTACAAATACCTGAGACTAATGCGCAACATAGAAGGATAACTTTACGACGATCAATCTTGTCTGATAGCCATCCAAGGGGCCACTGAGAGGCAGCTCCAAAACCAATGAATAGTGTCATAAATAGAGCTGTTTCGGATACACTCAAACCTGACTTAATGGCATAAATGGTTCCAACACCAAAGAAACCAGCTGATGCGAGACCAGAAACTCCTATCGTTACTAATCCTGATGGAGATGCTTTCCATAAAGCAACAACTCCTAGTGACTCTTGTATTTCAGATTCTGGAGCCTTGATTTCAGTCAATAGAATTGGAATCAAGGAAACAGATAAAAGTATAGAAGCTAATAGAAATAAGTGAAAACCAGAAGGGTCATCGATAGCAAACAATCCTTGGCCGAAAGCAAGACCACCCCAAACAACGACCATATGAATTGAAAATATTTGCCCTCTATTCTCGTTTGTTGAAATTGAATTTAACCATCCTTCAACAATAATCATAATGCCAGCAATACAAAATCCAGATAAAAATCTAGCAACAAACCAGACAGGAGGTTCAATAAATATAATTTGCATCAATATGGCAGTTGAAGCGATCGACGCATATGCGGCATAAGTTCGAATTTGCCCCGTTTTATTTATTTGTTTTGGAGAAATCATTGAGCTTACAAAAGCCCCTATAAAGTAACCAGACATTACCAATCCAGTAGTTATAACTGAAAAACCTTCATAGTCCGCCCTCCAACTACTCAAAGTTCCTTGAAGTCCGTTACCAAGGCCAATAAATAGAACGCCAAGAAATAGAGGCCAAATTGTTTTCATTACAACTGTTAACATATTCTATTATTGAATTAAATTCTTAAAAAAGACGCGAATTATAGAGTAATTTGCTACTGTATTTTATAAATATCTTAAAAAGTTTTTAATGACTGATATCCCTGGAAAAATTTGGATTGTATATCTTCTGGAATGTGGCGATAAATCTCTTTATTGTGGAATTACGAATAATTTGAATAATCGTCTGAAACAGCACAGAGGCGAAATATTAGGAGGTGCAAAATATACTAGTTCAAGGTTACCTTTAAAGCTGGTTTACTCAGAAAAAGTAGAAACAAAAAGTGATGCTCTTAAAAGAGAGTTAGCGATCAAAAAAATGACCAGAAATGCCAAATTGGAGTTAATTTACCAATCTAATAGGAATTAGTTTTGAAGTAGGTTTAAATCGTTAAGAACCATTTGAGAATGAGTGCTTGGCTTTACAGACAGGTAGACCTTAGCAATTTTTCCTTTCGGGTTAATAATAAACGTATTTCTCTTTGCGGTTTTAAAACTGATAAAGTTGTTCAGTGATTGATATGATTTGGCAACCAAACCCTCCTCATCTGAAAGTAGCGAGAATGGAAGATTATATTTTTCAGCAAATTGCCTGTGAGATTCAACACTATCCAAGCTCACACCAAACACGACCGATTTACTAGCGATAATTCTCTCTACAGCATCTCTAAAGTCACATGCTTGGGTCGTACATCCTGGACTATCGTCCATAGGGTAAAAATACAATATAACCCAACTCCCTTTATAATCATTCAGCTCGTGAGAAACATTGTTTTGATCTTTCAGTATGAAATTTGGTGCTTCACTACCAACCTTGATTGACGCATGAGCTGTTAACGATAGAAAACCGAGCAAAGCAAAAGTAAGGATCTGAATTGTATATCGTTTCACTTGAAAAAGATTCTTTAACTAACTAATCAGGATTTTAGATATGAATCCGTACTCAGTGAATCTTTATTACTTTTCTTTGCTGACAAATACCAGTTCATAGCCTTTATAAGCTGCTTTTCGTCGATGTTATTTCTTCTACAATAAGAAATTATTGATTTTTTTAACGAATTTTTAGCCATTGATTTTTGCATAATTTTGTCTTTAAAAACTTTAGTTGGCAGGTAGGAGTAGCCTGCCAACTAAAGTGGATAACTCAAGTGCCAAATGGAGAGAGAATGGCATAGGAGTTAGAGGTTCTTAAAAATCGCACATAAATATATTTCTAAGTATTGTTTTTAGCTATTAGAGACTCACAAAGTGTTATGTATAATCTATTTAAATGGAGATTCTTAACAATTTGTTTAATCGGAAACTTAAAGGGGTAGTAGCTACCGAAAAAATCTCTAATAAACTAAAAACAATAATGACATAATAAACACTTAATTTAAAAGTCAAATGTTTTCTATATGGAGTTTTGATGAAGACTTAATGAAGATTCTTTCATTTATTGAGTTTTAATTTACAATGCCAACATTATTAAAACCAATAAACAAATCAAATGCAAACAATTTTAATAGTAGAAGACGATAAAACAATAGCAGAGAGCATATGCTTTATTCTTGAAAAAGACTCTTTTAATTGTCAATGGTTTGATAATGGAAAGGATGCTCTACAATATTACAAGGACAATGAGGTAAACCTCATTCTTTTAGATGTTGGTCTGCCTGATATGAACGGTTTTGATTTACTAAGAAAAGTACGAGAAAAATCCAACATCCCTGTAATTATTATTTCTGCAAGAGATGATGAATCTGACCAAGTCCTTGGCTTAGAAGGTTTAGGTGCCAATGCATATGTCACAAAACCTTTAAGCCCCAGACTTGTTGTGGCTCACGTGCGTGCACAGCTTAGAACAGTTAAGCCAGAAGTTAAAAACGGCGACTCAAAATTTAGCATCAATCATGCCATGCAGCGAGTTGTATTTTTGAATCAAGAACTAACTCTAACCCCTGCTGAATTTAAAATTCTATCGCATCTTGTCAAAAACCCTAACAGAGTTCACTCAAGAGAGTACTTGATGAGTATCATCTGGGATAGACCTCATGGTTCGGACATCAAAACGATTAATACTCATATTAAGTCAATTCGTAAGCGACTTCATGAGTTGGACGCAATTAACGAATACATTGAAACTCATAGAGGCATTGGGTACAGTCTTATTGAATGAAGCGTTTTAAGCTTAATATAGGAACAAAACTATTTCTCCTTTACTTTATTGTAAGTTCGAGCCTTCTTTGGCTTTTTGCTCAAAGAGCTTCTTTTGAGTCTGCAAAATCTGTATTGGTTGAGGTCTCTAGTCTAATGAGTAGGGTCGCCTCTCAAAACAATCAGGATGGTGAAATTGACCTACAGACATTTGAGACTTTAATCGTAAACTATTTACGCTCGCAAAGAAACACTTTCGATAGAAATAGTCCTCAAAAGCTAGAAAATTTAGCAATCTATGTTACCGACAAGGATGGTTTATTAGTTCTCGACTCTAGAGGTTTGACACTTGGAATCAATATGAGAGATATCAACGAGGTTGAATCTGCTCTCAGTGGGGTTTCAGATACAACAAATATAATTGTTGAAGAGTCTAGAGGAAGTAGACGAGCAAGAGGTGCAGTAATTGAGTACTTTCTAAAGTCAAGGTATCTAAACGCATCTAATCCTATTTATGGAGACAATGGAGAAATTTTAGGTGCAGTTGTTGTTGTAGCTCCCCTGATTGATTTGATGGGAGAGACCTATCTTTTAAGGTTTATATTTTATATTTTTGTTATTGCTTTATTGTTTGGCTTTCTTGGAAGTTGGCGAATATCGAGAAATATAAATAGATTGCGAAAATATATTTCGAATTTGTTTAGCGGTGAAGATGTATTGATGCCTGATCTTAATAATCAATTTCACAAGCTGGCAAGAACCATTAGAGATGCAAGAGCGGAGGTTGAACTTAAGGACGACGTTGAACAGTATATTGACACTCTTGCTCATGAGCTAAGAACTCCAATTACAGGTATTAAGCTTACCGCTGAGAATCTCTTAAGCCCAATGAGCGACGAACAAAGAAAGCGATTTGTTGAAAATATCCTTGAATCAAATAAACACATGGATCTTCTTGTCAATAGACTATTAGACCTTTCAAGAATTGAGAGACGAGAGGCTCTAAAAAATGTTGAAACATTAAATATTAAAGAAGTTGTTAATCAAGTTTTAAAAGCCCCAAGTCGAAAAAAGATGATCTCTGACAAAGACATTAAAATCGACATCCAGATTAATTCCAATGCTACTCTTAAAGCTGAAAAAATTCTTTTAGAGCAAGCAATTGGAAATATTTTAAATAATGCTCTTGACTTCAGTCCTGCAAATGGAACTATTACAATCAAAGCCTCTCAAACCAATGCTGCAATCTCTTTAATAGTTTTGGATGATGGTCCTGGAATTCCGCCTCAAGTTATCAATAAGCTATTTACTAGGTTCTTTTCTGTATCAAGGCCTGATACTGGTAACAGGGGTAATGGTTTAGGGTTGAGATTTGTTCGAAAAATAATGAAACTTCATGGCGGTGAAGTGAGTCTTCAAAACCGCTTTATACAGCATGGTGCTGAAGCAAAACTTAGATTTCCACTAAACATAAAATAACCAATAACAAACAAACGATTAGCATACAACTTTAGTACCTAAAAAAATAGTAATTTCTAGTTATAGACAAAAGTTTTTTATATGGTATTATTCGCGGGTTTTATACTAAATTTTGTAATCCAAATATGAAAATTATTATCCCAGTTAAAAGAGTGCTTGACCCATATACTCAGGCCAGAGTCAATAAACAAACCCAGCAGGTTGACTTAACGAATGCAAAGATGGCAATGAATCCATTTTGTGAAATTGCTGTTGAGGAAGCCTTGACAATAAAAGAGAGTGGTGCAGCAACTGAAACTATAGCGGTCAGCATTGGTTCGGACAAAACTGTTGATACCCTTAGAACTGCTCTAGCTATGGGTGTTGATCGCGCTATATTTATCAAAACTGAATCTGAGCTTGATCTTCAGCCACTTCATGTTGCCAAGATTCTGTCAAATATAATCAATCGTGAAGAAGCAGAACTTGTCATTATGGGTAAGCAAGCGGTTGATAATGACAATAATCAAACTGGGCAAATGTTATCAGGCTTAATTGATTACTCTCTTGGTACATTTATCTCAAAATTTGTTTTAAGTAGTGATGGAAGTAGTGTTGAAGTTTGCCGTGAAGTTGATTCAGGTATTGAGACTAGAAGTCTTAATTTACCAGCAATAGTTACCGTTGACCTCAGACTGAATGAGCCTAGATATGCCTCACTTCCAAACATTATGAAAGCGAGATCCAAACCTATGGAGATAATTGAGTTGTCAAGTCTTGGAATTGACACATCTCCCCGCATCAAAGTTGTTAGTGTTGAAGAATCTGGCACAAAAGACAGAGCTTCAAAGCAGATTAATTCTGCCGAAGAGTTATTTTCTGAATTAAATCAAATGGGAGTTCTATAATGTCAGCACTTATATTAGTCGAGCTTAACGGATCAGAAGTCAGTGCAAATACTAGAGCAGCTATAACCGCTGCATCTCAACTTTCTGACAGTGTCGATGTGCTTGTTCTTACGAATGACGCTTCAAATTCATCATCCGTCACAGCACTGAGCGGGATTAATTCAGTAAAAATGATAGTGGATGATGCGCTAGAGCATGTAAATACTGAAGTCGCAAGTAAACTTATTGCTGAAGTGATGGGTGATTACAGCTACTTAGTCTCAGGATCCTCTACATTCAGTAAGAACATTCTTCCACGCGTTGGTGCTCTTTTGGATGTACAGCCTATATCAGATGTTTGCGAAATTAAGTCAAACAACACCTTTGTTCGCCCTCTCTATGCGGGCAACGTAATGGCAACAGTTGAGACTTCTGACGAAACTATTGTAATGACTGTAAGGGCTACCGCTTTTGACCACTCTGGAGACGGGGGGTCAGCATCAGTTGAGACACTAACAGCCTCGATACCTGAATCCAACTCTTCGTTTGTCTCTCTTCAGGAGTCAGAATCTGAACGCCCTGAACTTACAACAGCAGAGAGAATTGTGTCCGGCGGAAGGGGTCTAGGATCAAAAGAAAATTTTGCATTAATCGAACAATTAGCGGACAAATTAGATGCGGCTATTGGTGCTTCAAGGGCAGCTGTAGACGCTGGATTTATCTCAAATGATTACCAAGTTGGCCAAACCGGTAAAGTGGTTGCGCCAAAGCTTTATCTCGCTGTTGGAATTTCGGGTGCAATTCAGCATCTTGCTGGAATGAAAGATTCACAAGTTATTGTGGTTATTAACAATGACCCAGATGCGCCGATGTCTAGAATGGCTGATTTAGTTTGGCAAGTTGATTTGTTTGATGCTCTTAATGAGTTAATCGCTTATCAGGTGTAAAATAGTACTTAATGGAAAGAGAGTCGATTGAATATGATGTAGTGGTAGTTGGAGGTGGTCCATCGGGACTTGCTTCCGCTTGTAAACTAAAACAACTCAATCCGAACCTCTCTGTCTGTCTTCTCGAAAAAGGTTCTGAAATAGGCTCTCATATACTATCTGGAGCGGTTTTTGAACCAAAAACCCTGTTTGATTTATTCCCTGACGATGCTAAAGATTGCCCTTCTCTGAAGACCCCTGTAGCGAAAGATGATCTATTCTGGCTGACCGGTGAAAATAAAAGTATCAAAGTGCCCTCTTGGCTTATGCCTAAGAGTCTTCATAATAAGGGTAACTATATTATTTCACTAGGTGAGCTTTGCCAATGGATTGCTGAAAAAGCAATGGAGCTAGGTGTCGATATATTTCCAGGATTCCCAGCTCAAAGCTATCTAAAAGATGAAAGCGGTAGAGTTATTGGCATATCAACCGGCGATATGGGTATAGACAAAGAAGGTAATCAAAAAGGGACTTATACTCCTGGAATGGACATTCTCACAAAACAAACTATCTTTGCCGAGGGTGCTCGTGGTCACTTAGGCAAGCAGCTCATTAAGGAGTTTGATCTTGATAATGGCAAATCTCCTCAACATTTCGCTATTGGATTTAAAGAAATCTGGGAGGTCGAGAATGATAATCATAGTCCGGGAAATGTTATTCATACTATGGGTTGGCCGCTAAATGAGGGAACATCGGGTGGAGGATTCCTATACCACTTTGATAATAAAAGAATTGCGGTCGGATTAATTGTTGATCTTAACTACACCAATCCAAGCCATAATCCATATCAAGAATTTCAACAGTTTAAGAAGCATCCAAAAATTAAACAGTTTTTGGACTCTGGAAAGCGTGTCTCATACGGTGCTAGAGCTATATCAAAAGGCGGTATTAATTCCCTTGTCAAGATGGACTTTAATGGTGGAATGATTATCGGTTGTGATGCTGGAACTCTCAATCCAAGCAAGATTAAGGGTAGTCATTGCGCTCTTCAATCTGGAATTCTTGCAGCTGAATATATAAACAAGATACTTTCTGAAGAAATTTGTGATTTTGATGACTTATTTAGAGATAGCTCTCTCTACAATGAGTTATACAAATCAAGAAACTTTAGTGCAGCAATGCACAAATTTGGCTTTTATTTAGGTTCAGCTTATAACTTTATTGAGTCAAACATCTTTAGAAATACACTTCCAGTAACTATCAAGGATGAACAAAGAGATTGTGACTCTTTAAACTTAAACAACCCGCTCTATACCAAAGAATACCCTGCTCCAGACAATATTCTGAGCTTCGACATTACCTCGTCTCTATTTCTTTCTGGAACTAATCATGAGGAAGACCAGCCTGTTCATCTAAAGCTAACTGACCCATCAATCCCACTTTCTAGAAACAAAGAGCTCTTTGATGAGCCCGCTCAAAGATATTGCCCTGCTGGCGTTTACGAAATCATCGACAAAGAAGGTGAAGATTATTTTCAAATTAATGCCCAAAACTGCCTACATTGCAAAACATGTGACATTAAAGACCCTTCCCAAAATATCAACTGGACACCTCCAGAAGGTGGTGGTGGACCAAACTACATAGGCATGTAAATAAGTTATCTACACTGGTTCGCAGTAACAACCACTACATTCACTATTTCATCAACACTACAGCCCCTAGACAAGTCATTAACAGGCTTAGATAGCCCTTGAAGAATAGGACCAATCGCTCTAGCACCTGAGAAGCGCTGAACCAGTTTATAGCCAATATTTCCAGCATCTAAATTAGGAAAAACGAAGACATTGGCCGGAGGTTCAAATGAGGCGTCTGGATCCTTAATCTTTAAGACTCTAGAGTCCAAGGCAGCATCTAACTGGACATTTCCAATAATGTTGGCATTTGGAAGCCTAGATTTAACAATTTCGGTGGCCTTTCTGACTTTGTCAACCTCTGCATGTTTAGCGCTTTGATTTGTAGAAAAAGAGAGCATCGCAAGTCTCGGCTCATCAGAAAGAAAAGTTTGTGCAGTTTCATGAGCACTCAATGCAATCTCAGCTAGCTCTTTAGGACTCGGACTGATATTCATTGCACAATCAGAAAAGATTAAGTTTTCACCATATCTTTTGTGATTTTCATCGAAAACCATTAAAAACAAGCTTGAAACAAGATTGCTACTTTTAGACACTCCAACAATTCTGATAGCGCTACTTAAAACCTCTTGGCTGGGAGTAATCGCACCGGTAACAACGCCTTCCACTTCTCCTCTCTGCAATGCAATCATAGAAAGCACTGTTGGGTTAGAAAGCATCTCTAGAGCGGATTCATAGCTTACACCCTTATGCTTTCTGATTTCAAACAATGTTTGGGCATATTCAGCCTTCAAATCTTCATTATTTGCATCGATTGATTCAACACCTAGTGTAGAAGCGGTATTTTCATTCAAAAGAACGATTTGGGCTAATTTTTGATCTATAACAATTTGTGCAGCTTCAATGATTCTTGAATCGGTCGATTCCGGTAATAGAATTCGAGGATATTTAGTTTTAGCCTTGCTAGATAAATCTTTAAGTAATGCCATAAACGTGTCTCTTTTAGGTTAAACATAGTTTACCCGAAAAAGCTTGTTTTTGATATCTTGAACTAGATTTAAGTCCTACTATATTGACTTGCAATCTTAAGCCTTTGAATCTTTCCAGAGGGCCCTTTAGGTAGAGGCTCATCAACAAAAATAATCTGAATTGGTGTCTTGTATTCTCCGAGGTCAGTGGTGCATAGGTCAAGCAATTCTTTTTCGTTTGCAACTAGATCATCCTTAAGATAGACACAAGCTGAAATTTCTTCACCATAATTCTCATCCTGAATACCAAAAGTGCACGCTTCCAAAACTGCATCATGCTTGTAGAGTGTATCATCTATTTCTCGAGGAGATATGTTTTCACCGCCCTTGATTATGAGTTCTTTCTTTCTACCTGTAATGAAAAAGAAGCCCTCCTCATCCTCAACACCTAAGTCACCAGTTAAAAAGTATCCATCTTCATTGAATGCGCCAGAGGTCGCCTCTTCATTCTTGAAATACTCAAGGAGAACGTTGTCTCCCTTAATGACAAGCTCTCCAGTGCTTCCAGAGGGCATGTAATTTCCATTGTCATCAATGATTCTAACCTCATTGCCATAGGCCTTTCCAGCAGAACCATGCTTACCGCCATTTGGTGGGTTAGAGAGTATTTGAGCAGCCGTTTCAGTCAATCCCATAGTTTCAATAATTTTTACATTGAATGTTTTTTCAAATTTTTTATGAACCTCTGGAGATAGCGGGGCTGAGGCTGAGCGGCCAAAACGAAGTTTCTTTAAATCCAACGATTTAACGTTAAAGCCATCATTAAGAAGATAGTTAATAATTGTAGGTACAACGCTAAACCAAGTACACTGATATTTTTCTATAATTTGCCAAAAATTAGTTACACTAAACTTGCCAACTGTGACAACACAGCTATTGCTCACTAGAGCGCTTGAAATGGACACCATTTCAGCGTTGATATGATATAAAGGGAGTACACAAAAAGACACGTCACTAGAGACAACTTCATGAGCTAAAGCTGTGTTTCTTCCTCCCGCAAGGACATTCTTATGTGACAAAAGAGCGCCTTTTGGAACTCCAGTGGTTCCTGATGTATAAATTAAAACCGCTGGAGTGTTTGGAGTAGTTGAAGAAAGACTAGAGCTTAGATTATTATTTGGAGAATCTAAACTTTCAATTCCAGTATATTCGACCACTTCAACTTTTGATGAGTCGAGTATCTCTTCAAACTTATTCATATAGAATTCAGATGATAAGATTAGCTTACATTCTGAATGGTCAATCGTATATTTAATCTGTTTAGCACCAGCTAAAACATTTAAAGGCACTATAACAACGCCATGATACATTGCACCTAAAAACAATAAGATTGAGGCATAACCGTTGTCCAGCATAAAGCCAACTTTGTCATTCGCTTTAATATTGTTTTCTTGAAAGTATGAACCTAAGCTTAAAATGTCATTTCGAAGCTTGCTATAAGACACATTAAGTTCTAGATCGGCATCAATCAAATAATTTTTGTTGGGAGTTTTTTCTGCAAACTGATCAACCAACTCGGTGATGGTCGAGTACTCCAAAGAGTATCTCTTCCAGTAATCAGAGAAAATGTCTTTTTCTGATGGTTCGTTAGGTTTAATAGTTTTAACAATCTTTGTTGTGTTTAGATAGTGCTTATAATTCAAGTTTTGATCCGTAACATTGTTACCCCAAGTCCCACAACCCATAGATAAAGAAAATGGTAGACCATTATCAAAATTACCGCCAGTTGCAAAACAGTGAGCTTGATTAACAATAATTCTGCAGACAGGTAGCTCCATCCCCAATCTTACGATATTATTTTCATCTTGACTGTGAATGCTACAAGAGTGGCCCTTGCCTTGATTATTCAAAATAGTTGTTGTAATCTCAACGGCATGGTCAAAGCTCTTTGCCTTATAGATTGCCAATACAGGGGACAGTTTTTCCATTGAAAATGGATAATTTGAGCCAACATGTTGCTCCTTCACCATCAAGAATTTTGAATCTAAATGCTTATCACCTAGATCTGCAAGCGATGCAATTTCATTTGATTTTTTAGCGATAACGTCACGATTAATGATTCCTTTGTCACTCCACATAGTCTCTTGAAGCTTTGTTTTTTCATCGTCACCTAAAAGTGAGCCACCCACTTCAGTCAAAGAATCAATCATTGAGTCATAGACACTTTCAACGATAATGATGCTGTTTTCGGATGAGCAACTGGTTGCGTTATCAAAGGTCTTAGAGGTCATGATTTTGTGAGCAGCATCATCAATGTTAGCGCTTTCATCGATGATTGAAGGCACATTACCAACCCCTACTCCAAGCGTTGGTGTCCCACTTTGAAGTGCCCTTTTTATGTTGTTTTGTGAACCGGTAGCTACGATTAAATCGACTAGACTGGAAAGATCATTCGTATCCTCTTTGTTGATAGGCTCTGGAAGAGACTGAACAATATTTTTTGGTGCTCCAATTCTTACTAGTGCGATTTGTATTAATTCAACAATTCTTGTGCACACCTGAGCACCTTTTGGTGAAGGCGCAAGAATGATAGCATTTCTACACTTTAAGGCATTAATGACTTTGTTTAGGGGTGTTGCAATCGGGTTAGTTGAAGGCACAATAGCTCCTATCACTCCGACAGGTCTCGCTATTTCAATGATGCCATTTTTTGAGTTTTCATCAATAATACCAACAGTTTTAACACCTTTCAAATCTCTCAAAAGTCCAAGAGTTTTACGTCTATTTTTACGTTTTTTGTCTTCTATATTTCCAAGACCGGTCTGGTTAACCGCCATCTCGGAGAGTTCTTGATTGTTTTCCGGCTGAATGATTTCCCAGGCGACTGCTAAAATTAATTCGTCAACCTGCTGCTGGGAATAACTATTAATAATCTCTTGAGCATCTCTTGCATCTGAGACGAGCCTTTCAATTAATGATGTTTGTTGGGTAGTCATTTTGAATACATAGTAAAGATTTGCTAGGGAGATAAACCCCCTAGCAAAGTTAATTTTTCAATAAATTATCTTATTGAAGTCCAGCTAATAGATCAGTCAAATAAGCCTGTCTTTCGTTCCACATACTTATTACCTCATCTCTAGTCATTATTCTTGCTGGTGAGTTAGTCGCCTTCATCTTACCGACTGTTTTCTTTTCACCAAACATATCAGGCACCTTGCTAGCTAGATAGTCTATAACATCCTGAGGAGTTCCAGCTGGAACCATTAACCCACGAAAGTTTACACTAGAGTCATCTACATCAACACCGCTCTCCATTAATGTAGGAACGTCTGGAAGATATTCATGTCTTGTAAGGTCAGCAACAGCTAAGATCTTAAGATCTGCTGCACTTCTTGCTGAGTCAGAAAGGTTATTAAATCCGGCAACTGTTTCACCAGCTTTAACCATTCTTAAAGCATCTACACCACCTGAAGCAGGGATGTAAGTTAGATTCGCACCTGATGCCTTTGCAAACTGCAAGAAAGCGATGTGGTGACCCACAAATTTTCCAGCACCACTGATTGTTACAGCGCCCGGATTAGCTTCAGCGTGAGCAAGCAATTCACCTACAGTATTAAATGGACTGTCTTTTCCAACAATCAGTACAGCTGGATCAGCACCCCAGTTACCTAGAGGCTCTAGGTTGTTAATATTGTATTTTGTATCGAATACAATAGACTGAGCAATAAAGTGAGGAACGTTATACGCGCCTAGCATATAACCGTCTTGTGAAGCTTCACTTGCAAACCAGTTCCAACCCTTTCTTCCACCAGCACCTGGCTTATTAAGGATATAGATAGGTTGACCAATAAGCCCTTCTTTGCCAGATGCAAGCGTTGCAATCCT
>CAZEAO010000011.1:0-18731 GCA_964510245.1 uncultured Piscirickettsiaceae bacterium
AGCTCTTCTCTGAGCTCAATTTGAGAAATTAAGAAGTCATGATCCATGGAGGTGTCTTTTTCGTCAAAAGGTTCTACACCCTCAAGCTTGAGAAGATAACTCGCTCGATTGAGTGGCGAATTAATGGAATCAAAAGCAGTATTTAACAGTGAAGTGTTTTTTAGTGCTTGTAATTTCTCAGAGTCAGATTTTGATGCAAACTTATCGGGATGAAACCTTGCTACCTCTCTTCGGTAGGACTCTTTTAACTTTGACTCATCGATGAAGAATGTGGTTTCAAGGTCAAACAACTCGAAATAATTTTGCATAAAGCCAATGCCCTAGAGACCAATTCAAGTTATCTAAACGGTGAAAGATTCACCACATCCACACTCAGCCTTAGCGTTTGGGTTGTTAAACTCAAAACCCTCATTTAAGCCCTCTTTCTGGAAATCAACCTCAGTTCCGTCAATATAAATAAGACTTTTGGCATCCACAATTACTTTAACGCCTTTGTCATCGAACGTTGTATCATCCTCATTCACAGTGTCTACAAACTCCATGTTGTAGCCAAGACCCGAGCAACCCGTTGTTTGAACAGATAATCTCACTCCGACACCCGAACCTCTATTAGCCAGGTAGTCGTTCATTCTTTGTGCCGCTTTATCAGTCAGTGTAATTGCCATAATATTGTTAGTTAGATTTACTTTTTAAATCACTAATAGCTGCCTTAATCGCATCTTCAGCCAAAACCGAACAGTGGATCTTAACAGGAGGAAGCTCTAACTCATCTACGATCTCAGTGTTCTTTATTTGAGAGGCCTCATCGAGTGTTTTTCCTTTTACCCATTCAGTGAGAAGAGATGAAGAAGCAATCGCTGATCCACAGCCATAAGTCTTAAATTTAGCCTCTTCAATGACACCATCATCGTTGACCTGAATCTGAAGGCGCATTACGTCACCACAAGCAGGTGCACCGACCATACCTGTACCAACATTGTTCGCATCTTTATCTAAAACTCCAACGTTCCTAGGATTTTCATAGTGATCCATTACTTTTTTACCGTATGCCATATTGTTACTCCGAATTTAACTGATAATTTTACGCTAGAGATAACTGTATTTTTTTTTAAAGTGATTTAAATTAGTGAGCCGCCCACTGCACTGAATTCAAATCGATACCATCCTTATACATGTCCCATAATGGCGACAATTCTCTTAATTTTTCAACTTTCTCTCTGACCAAAGCAATCGCATCATCAACATCCTTTTCTGTTGAATAACGACCCACACTAAACCGAATAGAGCTATGCGCAAGTTCGTCGCTCAGTCCAAGTGCACGTAATACATAGGAAGGCTCAAGGCTCGCTGATGTGCATGCAGAGCCTGAAGAAACAGCAACGCCAGAGATAGCCATCATTAAGGATTCACCCTCTACATAGTTAAAACTAATATTGAGGTTTCCTGCAACTCTTTGATTCAAGTCACCATTAACGACGACCTCTTCCATATTAGCAAAACCATCATAGAGTCTTTGTCTCAGCTTTATAATTCTAGAACTTTCCTCTTTCATTTCAGCCTTAGCAATGGCAAAGGCCTCCCCCATTCCAACAATTTGATGCGTCGCCAATGTGCCAGATCGCATACCTCTCTCATGCCCTCCACCATGCATTTGAGCCTCAAGTCGAACTCTTGGCTTGCGAGAAACGTAGAGTGCGCCCATCCCTTTTGGCCCATAAATCTTGTGTGCAGAAAAGCTCATCAGGTCGACCGGAAGAGTACTCAAATCAATTTCAAGTTTACCGACTGATTGAGCTGCATCCACATGAAAAAACACTTTATTTTCTCTACAAATTTCACCAATCGCTTTGATATCTTGGATGACGCCAATCTCATTATTAACGTGCATAAATGAAGCCAAGATAGTATCTTCTCTAATCGTATCCTTAAATACATCTATATCTAAGAGTCCATCGGGCATAGGGTCGAGATAAGTAACCTCAAAACCTTCTCTTTCAAGCTGACGACAGGTATCTAAAACCGCCTTGTGCTCAGTCTTAAGCGTGATGATATGTTTGCCTCGCTTGTGATAAAAGTTGGCAATGCCTTTGATCGCTAGATTATTTGACTCTGTTGCACCGGAGGTCCAAACAATTTCTCTTGGATCAGCACCGACCAGGTCAGCAACCTGAGAGCGAGCTTCATCAACAGCTTTTTCTGCTTGCCAGCCATAATAATGTGAGCGTGATGCAGCATTACCAAAGTCACCTTCCATAGTTAGGTATTTAGCCATTTTTTTAGCAACCCTTGGATCAACTGGGGTTGTTGAAGAGTAGTCCATGTATGTTGGAGTTAGCATATCTATTTGTCCTTTCAAATTAACGCACTTCAAGAGACTGTCTGAGATGATAATCGTCAATCACTTGTTGTAGATTTCTGGTACTTAAAAAACCTCTAATTTGATCACTAACCTCACACCATAAATGATGAGATAAGCACTGCCTTCCTCTGTTACAGTCTTTAGAACCTTGACAGCGTCTGAGATCTATATTTTCATCGACAGCTTCAATGATTTGGGTAAGAGAAACTTCCTCAGCATTTACGTTTAATAGGTAGCCCCCGCCAGGACCTCTAACGCTTTTTACAAGCTCAGCTTTCCTTAGTTTGGCAAATAATTGCTCTAAATATGAGAGCGAAATGTTTTGCCTTTGTGAAATCATATCTAGAGTTACAGGCCTTGTTGTTTCATTGGATGCTAAATCTAACATAGCCGTCACCGCATATCTTCCTTTAGTTGTTAATTGCATAAGATTTTTAATCTAAAAAAATAAACATATTTTACAATTAACCAAGTATTTTAGTCAAGTATATAATTCAACTATTAGTTTAGTTTTTTTCAATCGATTTTGATGCTTTGTTTGAGGATACTTTTTCGAGTTTTTCCTCCACCTCAGTTAGACGATCAATGAGTGAGTTAACTGCCTGCAGGGTTGGGTCATTTGATACCCCTGAAGAGTTAGCAGCATAGGAGTCAAATGAGTCTCCATCCTCTACCTTTTTTCTAACAATTCGACCAGGTATACCGACTACTGTCTGATCATCATCAATCGATCTAACAACAACTGAATTTGATCCAACTCGGACATTATTACCGAGCGTTATAGGACCTAATATTTTAGCGCCAGCACCAATTACAACTCCATTCTTGAGTGTTGGATGACGCTTAACCTTATCCCATGAGGTGCCTCCCAATGTAACGCCATGATAAAGCATACAGTCATCACCAATAATCGCTGTCTCTCCAATCACAACCCCCATCCCATGATCAATAAAAAAACGCTTACCAATGACCGCTCCTGGATGAATTTCAATACCGGTAATCCATCTGGCAAAAGTTGAAATAAAGCGCGCAAGCCAGCGCAGCTTATAGCGCCAGAGAAAGTGCGTTAGTCGGTAGAATATTACTGCTTGTACCCCAGAATAACAGGTCAGTATTTCAAATACGTTTCTTGCTGCAGGGTCACGAGCAAAAACGCTGCGAACATCTTCAATGATTCTCATGTAATAATTATACCATTATTGAGATGTGCGAAATTTTACAGAGTTAAAAATAACTTAGGTGAAAAGCGTGACAAAACTACTTGTATGAGTGCGAGGATTTAAACCGTCTATAGCTCCACATATACTGCTCAGGAAGCGCTCTAACTAAAGACTCTATCGACTTGTTCATAGTGCGAACACGAGTCTCTAAATCATCACCATCAATACCAAGATCAACAGGCTTAAAGTTCAAATCATAACCTTTGCCGTTATCAAGTCTATTAGCCCAAAACATTAAAACCTGTGCTTTGTGTTTTTTTGCTAATTTAGCAAGTAAAGTCATGGTATTGACGTCTTTATTGAAAAAGGGAGTCATGATACCACCTTCTTCTCCTGGATCTTGATCGGGAAGCATTCCAATGAGCTCTCCGTTATTTAGAGCTCTTTGAATTTTCAAAATTCCCGCCTTATCGGCGCTCGCCATCATTAGATTACCTTGATTTCTCCTTGTAAATAGGTAATCATTCTGTTTGCTGCTACGAAGAGGTCTATACATAAAGGTAACTTTCCTCCTTTCAGCAAGAACTCTTCCGGTAATCTCCCAGCATCCTATATGTGGCACCAATAGAATCGTTTTATCTGATTTTTCTAGATAGCGCTCACCGTTGATATTTCGAACGAGTTTGGCGTTCTTTTTAAAGCTTTGATTCCAAATGAGACCAGACTCAGTCAAATTTTTTCCAGTTTCTATGAGTGCTTTCTTTAAAAGGTCCTTAATTTCGCTCTTATTGAGATTAGGAAAGCAAATTTCTAGGTTCTGTTTTGATACATTTTTTGCATCAGAATTAAAGCTATATAATAACTTTCCTAAAAAAGAGCCAAATAAATGATTAGCTTTTAATGGAAGCAAGGAACAAAAAGCTAAAAAAAAACGAATCATTTCTAATTATAAAGCTGGTCGGTTGCTGCTTTATAATCAATGACTATTTTTTGATAGGTTCCTGCTGCTTGAAGATAAGTTAATTTGGCAAGATTTGAATTAATCTTTGCAGCAAGAACTAAAGATGTTTGACCTCTAGCCTCGCTAAATTTAATTTGCTCTTCGATAACCTTTTCTTCTGCCAGAGCGCCCTGCTCAAGGTAAAGCTCCACAAGTTCACGCAAAAGATCAATCTGAGCTAATAAATAATTGATTTGCTGGACACTATTGAGTTCAGCTTCACGTTTTTTGGCATCTATATCTGACATTTTAATCTCTGTGTTTTCAACTGCAAGTAGTTCTTTTCTTGAACCTAAAGGATATGAGATATCAAGACCAACATTCCAGGAATAGTCTCTATTGCCAAAACTTCCGAAGATTTTATCATTCTCTCCCAGTGAGGAAAGTCCTAGATTTAAATTAACATTCGGCATTGTTTTGTTTTCAAGTGTTTCAAGCTCTCTTTGCAATTTAGCTTTATCAAAGTCATATTTTTGAATAGCTCTAGAACTTTTAACAAACTCTCTAGGATTTATGGTGCTTATTGTATGTTCTTTAAATAAATCTAACTCAACAATCATGTCAGATTCACTTGCACCAATAAGGTCTGCCAGTTCGCGCCTTTCGATAATAAGCTCTTTACTGGACTGCAAAGATTGCTGTTTAGCCTTGACATAATTATCCTTCTCTTGAATCAGAGCAGTTATATCAATGAGAGAGCTATTAAATTTATCTTCTGCAAGATCGAGCTGCTCTTTTGATAGCCCAAGAGCGATTTTATGGTTTTTGACAATTTCTTGTTTTAAAGCCAAATCAACAAATTTAGAGAGTTTCGAAGCTAGAAAATTTTCTGCCTGTTCTTCGAGACTAACCTTCTTAGCAATCAAATCAATTGCGGAAAGATCAAGGTTAAGCCTATCATTAAGCCCGTTTTTATTCTGAAGGAGGGGTCTAACGTAGTCAACTGAAAGAAGATTTGAGTGGGTAGGATTACTATCTTTGTTATTTCGAGTCAACGAGTGAAGAAGGTTAACGCTAGCTCCTGAATTTTCAACTTTCCTTGAAGCACCTATTTCATATTTAGTAGTATAAAGGTCTTTATACAATCTTGTGGAAACATCCTCACCACCGGTAAATGTTTCACTCGCACCAGCCTTAATATTCCAATCTGTGTATGTGGAAAGCGACTTTTGATTAATCAGGCTTTGCTTCTCAGATAAGGAGAGTTGAACAAAGTATGGGTGAATTTCGACGAGTCTTTCACTAAATTCATCCAACGTAATTGCGTTGACGTTAATAGATAATAAAACAGTTAACGCCGAAAGAATTATTCGATTAAACATTATTTCCCCTTTAGTTTCTAAATCAATTAATTTAAATCAACAGTTTAGAGTGTCAATCTAATATTTTAGTGAATTTTTGATGAATTTTAGGCAAATGAGCTAAAAAACTATTATCTCAACAAATGTGTGAGTATTTCATTGATGACTTCATGAAGTTTCTTGCCATTAGTATTGATAATAATTGTTGAAACTTCTCTGTATAAAGAGTCTCTGACCTCCATAATGTCTGAAATAGTTTTTCTTCTATTTGTGCTATTTTCGAGAAGTGGACGAGTTTTTGACTTTGCCGTTCTCCTTAAAATCTGATCTACTGAAGATAATAAGTAGATTACAGAACCAGTTCCCTTAATTACCAATCTATTCTCTTTCGATATGACTGCACCGCCACCAGTCGCAATGACAATATTAGACATACTGCATAACTCTTTTAATGTTTTAGATTCTCTTTTTCTAAAACCTTTTTCACCTTCTACATCAAAAATATGATCAATACTGACACCAGTTTTACTAATGATTTCATGATCTGCATCATAAAAGTCAATTTTTAAGATTTGAGCGAGACGCCTTCCAACGGTTGTCTTTCCTGAACCCATAGGGCCAACCAAGACAATGTTGTTGAGATTTTCTTGCATTTTTACAAATTATTTCATTTCTGAACGAGTTTATAAAGTGTTCCGCAATAAGGGCACCTAACCTTACCTTTTTCATCAAATGGTAAAAAAACTTTAGGATGCATATTCCATTTTGAAGAATCTTTTGGCGGACAATGAACAGGCAAGTCTTTCTTAGAAATTAAAACTAAATCTGATTGAGTTGAACTTAAAGTACTCACAAGCACTTGCCACTATTAATCCAGTTTAAGAAATCAGGATGACGCCCATGAACACAATCAAAGTATAGAGATTGCAATTTTTCAGTGATAGGACCTCGAGCACCCTCTCCTATTTGATTGCCATCAAGATCTCTTATAGGAGTAACTTCTGCAGCAGTACCAGTAAAAAAAGCTTCATCAGATGTATATATATCATCACAAGACAACTTCTTTTCTACTACTTCATAACCCAATGAAGAAGATAAAGTAATAATTGTATCTCTAGTTATTCCAGGGAGAGCAGAGGTCAAATGCGGTGTATAAATAACACCATCCTTGATAATAAATATATTCTCACCGCTTCCCTCAGACACATACCCATCAATATCAAGCATCAAAGCTTCATCAAATCCATAATCTAATGCCTCTTTGAGAGCCATCATAGAGTTGATATAGTTTCCATTGGTTTTTGCACCGCTTAGAGATGGATGAGCTGGATGCCTAACGTATGAAGAAGTTCTGATTCTGATGCCATTCTTCATGTTGTCTTCGCCTAAATATGCGCCCCACTCCCAAGCCGCAATTATCGTGTGTACTTTAAGATTGTCAGCCCTAAGGCCCATACCTTCAGAGCCATAAAAGCACATCGGTCTTATATAGGCAGATTTAAGATTATTTTTAGTAATTACTTCTCTCTGTGCTTGATTGAGTGTGTCAGCATCATAAGGAATCTTCATTTCAAGAATTCTAGTTGAATTAAAGAGTCTTTGAGTATGCTCTTCAAGTCTAAATATTGCCGGTCCATTTGCAGTTTCGTAAGCCCTAACACCTTCAAAAGCTCCCATACCGTAGTGCAAAGTGTGAGTAAGAACATGAACCTTTGCTTCACGCCAATCTAACCACTCTCCATCCATCCAAATGAAGCCGTCTCTGTCTTCCATTGTAATCATAAAACTTTTCTAAAATATAACATTAATCACGAAATTATACCCATCTGATAATGGAAATCACCTAATATCTATGATTTGAATTCAAGTTCAAAAATCCTTAAATATACAGAGTGACAATAAAGCAATTTCAGAAAAGTTTAGATGTTCCAATCGTGAATTAATGATTATTCACAAGGTATAATTTAAAAACACGTTTTAATAAATAACTAGAAAAATATGGAATTTAATTTTTTTACATTTATATTTTTATTTGCAATACTAACTTCTGTTATAACTCTGCTTTGGTTAAATTTTAGACAAGATAGGGCCATTGATAACTCATTCGACAGTGTTCCAGAAGGCTTTAGCGAAACGATTAAGCTAGAGGATCATCAAAAAGCAGGAAGGTATACCAAAGCTAAGCTTCTACTTAACCATTTTGAAATTATTTTTTCAACGATTGTTCTGCTTGTATGGACTCTAGGAGGAGCACTCAACTGGATTGATATTTTTTGGACAGAGAGAGTTTCAGACCCAATTTTAATGGGAACATTTTTTATTTTAAGTATCATGCTTATTGCAAGCTTTATTGACCTCCCTTTTAGTATCTATAGGAACTTTGTTCTTGAGCAAAAATTTGGTTTTAACCGTATGACTATTGGCACTTTTGTCACAGACTTGATTAAAGAGTTAATATTAAGTTTAATACTTATATTACCTCTCATATATGTGATTCTATATTTAATGAATTTTGAAACAATTGGAAATTATTGGTGGGTTTACGTATGGATTATTATTAGTCTTTTTTCATTAATAATGATGTGGATCTATCCATCTTTTATTGCTCCAATTTTTAATAAATTTAACCCTCTAGACAACGAAACTCTCAAAGCAAGGATTATAAATTTACTTGAAAGAACAGGATTTAGAAGTGACGGTATCTTTGTTATGGATGGTTCAAAAAGATCCTCTCATGGTAATGCTTACTTCACCGGAATCGGAAAAAATAAAAGAATTGTGTTTTTCGATACACTTCTAAAAGGCATGGAATATAAGGAAATTGAGGCTATTTTAGCTCATGAGCTTGGACATTTTCACCATAAACATACTCGTCAAAGATTGATTAGCTCATTTGTTTTTAGCTTTGCTAGTCTTGCTTTGTTAGGATACTTGATCAATCAAGCCTGGTTCTTTAATGGCCTTGGTGTCGCTCAACCATCATCCCATACAGCACTTGTTCTTTTTAGTCTTACACTTCCAGTTTTTAGTTTTTTTATTACACCGATTAGTAATCTTATTTCTAGAAAACATGAATTCCAGGCAGATGCTTTTGCTGCAAGTCATACAGATGCAAAAGACCTCATATCTTCTCTCATAAAACTTTACAAAGATAATTCATCATCACTCTCTCCAGATAAATTCTATTCTGGTTTTCACGACTCTCATCCAAGTGCGGTACTTAGAATTGAAAAATTACAATAAACTAGTTTACTAGTGTCATTAACTAGAAAACAAAAATGGCGAATAGATAAAGTACAATCTGAAAAGATTGCCCGAGCTAATAAGGCTGCTTTAAAAGCTGAGTCTAAACTTCAAAACGATGAAATAGAATATCCAGGAACTGTTATAACTCGGTATGGACATCGGCAGCTCATTGAGGGAGAAAATGGAAAAGTCTTTCAATCAGTAAGCCGTCAAAATATTGGTTTTTCTGTTGCTGGAGATAGAGTTCTTTTTCAGAAAACCATGCATAATGAAGCCATTGTTACAGCCATTTACCCACGAGAAACAGAGCTAAAGAGACAAGATAAATTAATTGCAGCTAACATTGATCAGTTATGGCTCGTTGTGGCTATAGAGCCACACTATGAATATGAGTTGATTGATCGTTATCTGATTATGGCTGAAAATTCTAATCTTCCCATAGGGATTATTGTTAATAAGATTGAACTTTCAGGAAACGAGAGTAAAACTGAAAACGACTTTATGCACTATAAATCTCTTGGTTATGATGTACATTTCTTAAGTGTTAAAAATCAAACAAACCTTGACAAATTTAAAGACCAACTAATCAATAGGTCACACATTTTTTTAGGCCAATCTGGTGTAGGAAAATCCTCCCTTATTAACTCCCTGATACCTGATTTAGAGCTTAGAGTTAATGAAATTTCACTCAAAAGTAAACTGGGTAAGCATACCACTACCAATACTACGATCTATCATATACCTAGTGGTGGCGATTTAATTGATTCGCCAGGTGTTAGAGAGTTTCAATTAGATAATCTTTCAGAGATTGAAATTATTAATGGATTTAGAGAATTTAAAGCTTTGTCAGGAAAATGCCGATTTAGAGACTGTAGGCACATTAATGAGCCTAATTGTGCAATCAAGGATGCACTTAAAAAGAGAGAGATAAATAGAAACAGATATAAGAGTTATCTCAATATACTTCCCAAGTTAGCTTTTTATAAAAAAAATAACTCGATCTGAGTGAAAGCTCACCTCAAACCCTAAATAATTGCCCAAAAAGATCAACGATTTTCGAGTATAAAAACCAATGTGTGATGGATCATTTTTGTAATACCAGTCACTAAAATCTATTTCATTTGTCAGAATTTGGGTCATGATTGCAATACAACATTCTGTTTTAAGTATTGATTTCAATCGCTCTAATTCAAATACTGGGTCTGATAGGTGCTCAATCACCTCGCTGAGAGTTACAAAATCAAATTCTTTATCAAATACCCGTTCGTTAGTAGCATAGAACTTATCATATAAGTCGACCTGGTGTCCAACCTCTTCAAGCATCAAAGAGAGTGTTGGGCCTGGTCCAGATCCAAAATCAAGACCGATAGAGTTTTCAGGAATCAATCCTTGCAGAGGAATGGTCAGTTGACTCAAAAATTGACGATAGCGAGCATCTTGTGAGTCATTATTGTGAGTGTCGTACCTTAATTTTTCTTCTGACTCAGAAAGATGGTATTGCTTTGGTACATGAATATAGCCACAGTCTTTACACTGGAGAAATTCTCGATTTTGATCTTTATGAATTAATGTATGGTTTTCCGATTGGCAAAGCGGACAAATACTTAAGTCACTCACCTTAGCCCGCTATCAATTATTTTGATTAGTGATGGTGTCCACCTGGAGAATGAACATGACCATGAGCAAGCTCTTCAGCTTCAGCATCTCTTATTTCCTCAATGCTGACTGAAAAATGAAGCGTTTCTCCGGCTAACGGATGGTTTGCATCAACTGTGATTTTTTCATCATCTTGCTTTGTCACAGTCACAATAAATGCATTTCCGTCTTGATCTTGAGACTGAAGCTGCATACCAACTTTAACTTCGTCAATGCCTTGCAAAGCAGACCTAGGAATCTCCTGAATTGCATCCTGCATACGAAGCCCATAGCCCTGCTCAGGCTCAACAGAGACATTCATTTTGTCGCCTTTACTTGCACCTTCAACGGCGGACTCTAAGCCAGAGATAATGTTGCCGTGACCTTGCAGAAAGTCTAAAGGCTCTTTGCCTTTAGACGAATCTATAACTTCTCCTGCATCGTTTTTAAGAGTGTAGTGCATTGAAACAACTTTATCCTTACTAACCTTCATGTTTTCTCCAATAATAAATAAAAAAAACTTTCCAGAATGGAAAGTTTAAAAGAGCAATGTAACTGAGTAAAACTTAACGATATTTTACCATATGATTCTATTTATCAACCAATCAACTCATTCATTGCACTATCAACACTAGGATAATCAAAAACAAAACCATCTTGAATCAATCTTTTAGGAATTACAGATGCACTAAGGGTTAAAACTTGGGAGCCTTTTCCAAGAAGAATTTTTAATTGCCACTCCCAAACAGGAATAAAAAATGGCCTTCCAAGCGCACTAGCAAGAGCCCTTCCAAAAATTTTTTGAGGAACCGGCTCTGGAGATGTGACGTTATACACTCCTTTACTTTCTGGACTGTCAATAAGAAAATGAATTGCTTTAACAAGGTCTTTTATATGAATCCATGAAAAGCATTGATCTCCACTTATAATTGGACCACCTAAACCAAAATAGTATGGCCAATATAGCTTTTGAAGAGCACCCCCCTCTCTTGAGAGAACAACGCCAAATCTAAGAATAATGACGTTATCAGAAATAGATTTTGCTGCGTCCTCAATGGCAATATTTAGATTAGTTAAATAACCATCCCCTTTCGGGTCATCTTCATTCTTAGGGCTGTCGCAATTAGATTCAGCATAAAAACTTATGCCCGAAGAACAGATGACTCTGGGCTTTATACTCAGTAAATTGATGGCTTTTGAGAGCATTTGGTTGGTATCCACTCTACTTTGCCACATCTCTTTGACAATTTTCTTTGACCACCTCTTTGAAATAGTTGATCCTGAAAGTTGAATGACAATGTTACTCCCTTCAATAATTGATGTAAGATGCTCGATTGATTGGAAAGCCTTCCTATTAAAGCATTGGACTTGATGATCTCTTGAAAAGTTTTTTTGAAGTGCTCTTCCTATTAAACCAGAGCCTCCCAGAATAACAATTTTCATATTACTTAATCCAGCCAGAAGAGTTATCAATGAGCAATTCCGTTAAAAACTCTATATGGTCTACCCTGTCATTAAGGGCCGGGATGTAGCCGAAATTTTCACCTCCAGACTCAATAAAGTACCCTTTATTCTCCTCATTAATCTCTTCAATCGTCTCTAGACAATCGGCGGAAAAACCAGGGCAAATAACTTGAACATTTTTAATGCCTTTTGCGGGCAAAGATTTTAAAGTTTGATCTGTATACTCTTTTATCCACTCGGCAACTCCAAGTCTAGATTGAAAAGACATTAGGTACTCGTTGGGCTTTAGATTTAATTTTTGAGCTAAACGAAAGGTTGTTCTGCAGCATTGACTAGGATAGATATCTCCTTTGTCGGCATAGTGCTGAGGTATTCCGTGGTATGACATGAGTAACAAGTCAGGCTTGCCATGATTATTTTGATATTCCCTAACACTATTAGCAAGAGCATCAATGTAAGCATCCTCTTCGTTGTAGCTGCTAATAAACCTAAGACTGGGAACGTTTCTCCAAGTTAATAACTCCTTAGCAACAGCATCAAAAACTGAGCCAGTAGATGAAGCTGCATACTGCGGATACAAAGGCAGAACGATAATTTTTTGACAACCTTTCACTTCGAGCTCGTTTAGAGCAGACTTCATCGATGGATTGCCATAGCACATTCCAAGAGCAACCTCAAATTGTCCAGGAGCTTTTTTCTCAAGCTCATCAATAATTGCAGATTTTTGACTCTTAGATATAGATAGAAGTGGTGAGCCATCTCCATGGGTATCCCAAACAGTTTTGTAGGCTTTGGCCGATTTTCGAGGTCTCAAGTTAAGAATAACCACATTTAGAATAATTTTCCATATCCAACTTGGAGGTGGTGGCTCTATAACTCTTGTATCTGATAGAAACTGCCTAAGATAAGGCTTTACAGCTTTTGTATTTGGCGCATCAGGCGTACCCAAGTTGGATAAAAGAACTCCAATCTTTTTATCACCTGCAGATTCATTTATTGACGAAGATTGATACAAAAGTTTGCCTATAATTTATTTTTTCAACGTGATAAGATACCCTATAAAATAGTCTTTCATTTCAATTTACAGCATTATCCTGCAGATATGAATATTTTATTACTGGTTGCTCACGGAAGCAGAAGGGAAGAATCAAACCTCGAGGTTGAATCCCTGTCAAAAAAAATGATTCAATATAGTTCGAGTCAATTTGATGTAATAATGCCCGCCTTCCTGGAATTTGCCTCCCCTTCTATTCCGGAGGCTATTGAAAAATGTAATGATATGGGAGCCAATCATGTTACGGTCTTGCCATATTTTTTATCTGCTGGCGTTCACATTAATCGAGATATACCTGGTGAAATTGAAAAAGCCTCTCAAAAATTTCCAAATCTTGAGATTAACATTACCGACTATTTTGGCTCTAGAAAAGAGATTGCTGAGCTACTAATGAAGACAGCAGTCGGTAACTAAATTTAAGCGCTTATATCTTAAAGCCTTTCTGAATCCATTGATTGTTTGTTTGATAGACCGTTCCAATTAAACCCATATTATTCTTTTTTGAAAGGTAGACTGGAATGTCCTCAAGAATAGGCTGAAGTCTGCCTTTGCTCTCAAAACTCTTTTGGAATTCACTAGCGATAAATATGTCCAAAAAATTCCTCACTAGGTCACTAGTAATATAAACACCTCCTAAAGCGCCAACCGTTAAAGCCATACTCCCAGCAACAGAGCCAAAGATTTTACAAAACATCTGAACAGTTTCATCTGCCAAAGGATCATATTCTCCATTAACCGCTGATGCAGTTATTTCTGAAGGAGATTGGTATACCATTTCTTTACCGTTAATTTGACAAAGCGCTTCATACAAATTCATGATTCCTGGACCAGAGAGAATTCTTTCAACTGCGACATGACCAAATTTTTTGGTCAACAAGGTTAGAATTTCAAATTCAAGAGGGGTATTAGGTGCAAAATCTGAGTGCCCTCCTTCACCAGCGATTGGAAGCCAACCCGAGGGTGACATAATTAAACCACAAACCCCTAAACCGGTTCCAGGACCAATCACTAATCTTAATTTTTCTGGCTCAACAATACCCTCATTGATAACAATTACATCATTATCCCCAAGTGTTGTCGTTGCAAAAGCCTGTGCAGTAAAGTCATTTATCCATTCAACATCGACACCTTTAAGAGCCTTTTTAACATCCTTTTTACTGATAACCCAATGATTATTTGCCAGTTTAAATACATCTAGGTGAACCGTCCCTGCCGTTGCAAAACAGGCATATTGAATCTCAATGTTCTCCTGATTCGATAGATAAAACAGAATTGCACTTTGAATATCTTCAAACTCTGAACACTTTAGATTTTCTATCTTTTCAATCTTAGATGATCCTGGAGAGACAAGTGCAAACCTCGCATTTGTAGCTCCAATATCCCCTACCAAATTGTATAGTTTAGTGTTAATAATTTCTCTCTCCATTGTAGCTCCAATATCCCCTACCAAGTTGTATTGCTCATTCTTAATGATTTCTCTGTCCATCAAATATACAGACCATATAAAGATCTTCCTCTCCAGTATTGTGAACACGGTGAAAAACACCGTCTTCGATTAAATACATTTCACCACCCGAAATATCGAATTCGTTGTCATCAAGCTGCATTCTTCCAGATCCACTCATAATCATATAGACCTCCTCTTGACCTGGATGAGAGTGGCCTCGCGTTGATTTACCTGGGTGTAGCGTTGTTGTGCTGACCACAAGGTTTTTAAGTGAGTTATTATCTTTAAGTAAATAGGTTTCATTATCTTTAACTACTTCGCCATCTATATTGTTAATTTTCATAATATTTTTTAATTTAAAAAATTTATATTATCTCATTGCTTTTTAATAACTAATGAGTCTTTAAACTTTTTTAAATATTAATTCTTAGGGACTCCAGAATATATCAAGACCATTCTCTAGAAAAGCATAGATTGGCATTTTGTTAGAATCACTCAAGTTCATAGCCTCTTCAAGAGTATGAAGCTTACTCGATCCACTAAGGTGTAAAAATATTTTTTTAGCTTCAATAATGGATTTTGCAGTTAGGCTAATTCGCTCATAAGGAGCAGTTTTGGGTGTTGTTGCAATTAAAGAACTTTTTGTTTTTAAATCCATGCCCTTTGAAAGTTCATCCGAACAAGGAAACAAGGAAGCTGTATGGCCATCTTCACCCATTCCTAGAATGACTATGTCAAAAGGCATTGAAAAACTTTTTAAAGCCTCTTCACTCATAGAAACCCCTTCCTTTGCCGATTTTGCATCATTTTTAAGTGAGATAAAATTAACTTTTTCTGCTTTATTTTTGATAAGGTGTGTTTTGACAAGAAGCTCATTGCTGTCTTTATTGTCAGTATCAACCCATCGATCATCCACTAGAGTCAAGTCAACCTTAGACCAATCCAAATTTAGACTAGATAACTTCTCAAAGAGTGTTTTAGGTGTACTGCCTCCAGAAACTGCCATACTGGCACGACCTCTCTTATTAATGGTTTCTTTTAAAATCCCGTGAATTCTTTGACCAAGATCTTCTGCCAAAGAATCGCTACTGTTGGTACTGTAAAAACCAACATGATCAGGAAGATAATATGTTTTACTACCCCTCATGCCAACTATGTCCATATCTTGAAATCAGCTCATCACTTTCAACTGGACCATTAATTCCAGCATTATAAAAGCAAAGCTCCTGACTCGATTCATTAAAAGCTTCTAATGCACCATCACACCAGCCCCATGCAAGCTCCACCTCCTCCCTACAAAGGAATAAACTCTGATTACCGCTCAATATATCCATCAATAAACTTTGATATCCACTTGGTATGTTAAGTAGTTTTTGCGTTTTTTTAAAGTCTAGACTCATAGGGTCTGAACGAACCGTTAGATTTTTACCAACACCATGGGGTTTTGTAAAAACCTGAAGAGATATCCCCTCTGCTGGGTGAAGGCTTATGATTAAAGTGTTTCCCTCTAAACTCTCTTTGCTACCATTAAAAATATAGTGTCCATCGGACTTAAAATGGATTACAATTTGAGTTGCTTTTGAGGCCATTCTTTTACCGGTTCGAAGGTAAAAAGGAACACCCAACCATCGCCAATTTTGTATTTCCGTCTTTACAGCTACAAAAGTCTCGGTATTACTGTTTTGATTTGCTCCATCCTCGTTAATATAGCCAGGTTTTTGAATTCCATCTATTTCACCATCGACATATTGAGCTGCAACATAGTTAGATGAGATATTCTCTTTATCAAAAGATTTTAATGCTTCTAAAACTTTCACTTTTTCTGAGCGAATGCTTTGATCATCAAGCCTATTCGGTGGTTCCATTGCAATCAAACAGAGGAGCTGCAAAAGATGACTCTGAGCCATATCTCTTAACTGGCCCATTCCATCAAAATACCCCCAGCGATCTTCAATTCCAACTGATTCAGCTGCCGTTATCTCAACATACTCGATTCCTTTGCTATTCCACTGACTTGAGAAAAGAGAGTTTGCAAATCTTAGAGTAATTAAATTTTGTACTGTTTCTTTTCCTAAATAATGGTCAATACGATAAATCTGCGATTCATCAAAATGTTTTGTGAGTTTTTCATTGATTTCTTGAGAAGACTGGAGGTCATAACCCATAGGTTTTTCAACGACTATTCTTGAGTGAGCAGAGATTAAACTAGCACTACTAAGGCCGTCGCAAACGGGCTCAAAAAGGCTTGGAGATATTGCTAGATAGAAAGCTGTAGGTGTTTTCCAGTCCTTAATTCTGGAATTTAAATCTTTATAACTTTCTTCCTTTGAAAGGTCACAAGTGCAGTAATGCAAACGTTCTAGAAAACGCAAAACAGTTTCAGAATTCAGATACTCTTTAGCGACAAAAGTTTCTAGAGCCTCTTTTACTTTATCTTTTAACTCAGCATCAGAAGAATCACGCCTTCCAACGCCTAATATCTTTAATGAATCACTGAGCTTATTATCTCTTTCAAGGTAATACCAAGCAGGTAATAGCTTGCGCATAGAAAGATCCCCAAAGACACCAAAGAGAACAAAGCTATCAATTTTTATTGCAGATTCAGACACAATATTATCAACCGTAAACTCTAATCCTTATCAGGTATCCAGTTAGTATGGAAAAACTCACCCCTATTTTTATCAATTCTCTCATAAGTGTGCGCACCAAAGTAATCTCTTTGTGCTTGAAGCAAATTTGCAGGTAATCGTTCATTCCTATATCCATCATAATAGGACAGAGATGAAGTCATCGCAGGAACTGGAACTCCATTTGCAATAGCAGTAGAAACGATTCTTCTCCATCCCAACTGAGATTTATTGATTTTGTCCTTAAAAAATGAATCTAAAAGTAAATTGTTAATGTTTGGGTTTCTATCATAAGCATCTTTAATTTTGCTCAAAAAAGCTGACTTGATAATACACCCACCTCTCCACATCAATGCAATTGCCCCATAATTTAGATTCCATTTAAACTCTTTTGCTGCATCTGAAAGAAGAGTATAACCTTGAGCATAAGAGACAATTTTTGACGCATATAATGCATCATGAATATCACTTAGAGCCTCTGCTTTATCACCGGTAAAACCAAGACTTGAGCCACTTAACTCTTTAGAAGCTTCAACTCGCTCATCTTTAATTGAAGATAAGTATCTTGAAAATACAGCCTCACCTATTAATGTTAAGGGCGAACCTAAATCTAATGCCACTGAAGCAGTCCATTTACCAGTACCCTTTTGACCTGCAACATCAAGAATATTATCAACGAGATAACTTCCATCTTTCTCTTTAAATTTAAGAATGTCAGCTGTAATTTCAATAAGATAGCTTTTAAGCTCTCCCTTATTCCATTCTTTGAATGTTTTGTGCATTTCTTCATTGGACATGCCTAGCACATCTTTCATAATCTGATATGCTTCGCAAATTAGCTGCATATCGCCATACTCAATTCCATTATGAACCATCTTAACAAAGTGTCCAGAGCCACCCTCACCAATCCATTCACAGCAAGGCTCATTTTTACCCACTTTTGCAGATATTTTTTGAAAAATATCTTTAATCTTAGGCCAAGCAGAAACCGACCCTCCCGGCATAATTGAAGGTCCCTTTAAGGCACCCTCTTCGCCGCCTGAAACTCCAGCGCCTACAAATTTAAAACCTTTAGATTCAAGCTCCTCGGTCCTTCTTGATGTGTCTTGATAATGAGAGTTTCCTCCATCAATAATAATATCACCCTGATCAAGAAGTGGAATTAACTTTTGGATGTATTCATCAACTACATGGCCAGCGACGACCATGAGCATAATTTTTCTAGGTTTTTTGATTGACTGAACAAACTCTTTTAGATTTTCAAACCCGATGATTTTATTATTTTTTGATCTATTGTTGACAAGATTATCAATCTGCGGATTAGTTCGATTATGAACAGCCACAGTGAAGCCATTACTCTCCATATTTAAGGCCAGACTTGATCCCATTACTCCGAGGCCAATCAAGCCAATATCTGCATTGATATTTTTCATAATTT
>CAZEAO010000012.1:0-18189 GCA_964510245.1 uncultured Piscirickettsiaceae bacterium
ATTGAACGACAGAAAAATTATCAAAATGGTGCTTTAATTAATGAAACTCAATATAAATATTATGAGAATGGTCAGAAATCGACAGAGGCAAATTTCAAAGACGACAAGTTAGATGGCAAACTGACTATTTGGCATGAGAATGGTCAGAGGCAGTCAGAGAGTAATTACAAAAACGATAATTTAGATGGTAAGAAGACTAATTGGTATGAGAATGGTCAGAAAGAGTCAGAGGGTAATTACAAAGACGATAATAAAGATGGTATTTGGACTTACTGGATTGAAAATGGTCAGTTAATGGGTGAAACAAATTACAAAAACGGTAAGGAAAATGGCAAGAGTACTCAGTGGTATGAAAATGGTCAGAAGGATATAGAAGTAAATATCATAGATGGTGAAATAAATGGAAAGTGGTATAGATGGTATGAGAACGGTCAGATAAAGGAAGAAGGAAACTTCATAGATGGTGAAGCAAATGGCAAGTGGACTAGATGGTATGAGAACGGTCAGAAAAAAGAAGAGGGAAATTACAAAGACTTTAAGTGGGATGGCAAGGTGACTAATTGGTATGAGAATGGTCTGATATGGTCAGAGGAATATTACTTAGAAGGAAATTTAAATGGTAAGAGTACTCACTGGACTAAAAATGGTCTAAAGTGGTGGGAGAGAAATTACAAAGATAATGGGATTTTCGATAAGGAAACTTTTTGGTATGAAAATGGTCAGAAGAAATCAGAGGCAAATTTCAAAGATGGTAAGTTAGATGGCATGTCTACTGAATGGCATGAGAATGGTCAGATAAAGTATAAGAGAAATTACAAAGTCGATAAGTTCGATGGCAGGTGGACTAAGTGGTATGAGAGTGGTCAGAAGGAATTAGAGGGTAATTACACAAACGGTAAATTAGACGGTAAATGGACTGAGTGGAAAAATAATGGTCAGATAAAGTGGGAGAGAAATTACAAAGACCATAAGTGTATTAGTGGGGACTGTTAACTAAAAAACATGGTCAAAAACATGTACAAGCAAATCAAATCCGTTACTACGGAATAAAAAGAAAAAGTGTGTACCAACTTTGCATCTAGAGGTTCCCTTTCATATCAACGATTTAATATTATGTGAGTATCAAGACAGAGTAAGATTGTTTTTAGGAGCCTATTACTCCTTCTTCACCATTCATTATCCTTTTAATGTTCTCTCGGTGAGTAAAATATATAAAGAGGTTAATTAGAAAAATAACCATTGTGGCTCTCACATCATGAGTCGTAATAAAATAAAAATAAATAGGCGATAGGACTGTTGCTGTTAACGCTGCAATGGAAGATACTTTAATCACTTTAGCAACAATCAGCCAAATAATTGAAAACGTCAGTCCAACAAAGAAATTAATACCAAATAGCCCTCCTAGATATGTTGCAACACCTTTGCCACCTTTAAATCCATAATAAACTGGAAACACATGGCCAAGAAACGAGCACAGTAGGATGATTGTTAAATCAAACAAATTGTATCCAAAATAATGTGCAACTATAACTGGTGCCGCCCCTTTGAGTCCATCAAATATGAGCACAAAAGCAGCTGCAAACTTTCCACCAATTCTTAAAACATTAGTGGCACCAGGGTTCTTTGATCCTTTGGTTCTTGGGTCTGGCAGGTTGCATATTTTACAAATAAAAATAGCGCTTGAAATTGATCCAAGTAAATAGCTTCCAATTAAAAAATATAACAAGCAATTCTCCTAAATTATTTAAAAAATATAATCCTTAATTAGCTGCGAATTATATCAATGAAAACATTTTTATTGTGGTTTTAAGTAGATTTCACAAAGGTATCATAATAGTTTTTTTATTAAAGTTTTTAATTATGGATATTGTTTTTGTTCAGGGTCTCAAAGTAGATACTGTGATAGGTATTTATGATTGGGAGAAGGAAATACGTCAAGATGTCGTTCTTGATATTGAAATGTCATCAGATATTGCTGCAGCTGCAAAGACTGATCAAATAGACCAGGCACTTAACTACAAAAGTGTTTGCAAACGCGTTTCTAGTTTTGTTCGAGAGTCCAAGTTTGAACTGGTTGAAACTTTGGCAGAGAAAATTTGCCAAATAATTCTTGATGAGTTTGACGTTCATAGGGTTAAACTGACATTAAATAAGGGTGAAGCGATTACTGGCGCTACTGGAGTAGGGGTCATCATAGAAAGGACCAAAAGTTAATGAGCCTTTTGCATCTTAATATAGGTTCAAATCAAGATAGACGAAAAAATATTCGTTCAGCAATAGAACTGCTTGAACCTTTCTTTGACAAAATTACTGTTTCTTCACTTTTTCAGAGTCCCGCTGAGGGATTTAAAGGTAATGATTTTTACAATGTTGGAGTTAACGTTGAGACTCAAAAAAAGGTTTCTGAAGTTCTAGATATATTGCATCAAATAGAAGACTCTCTTGGAAGAAATCGAGCACTTCCAAAATTTTCTTCTAGGATTATAGATCTTGATCTTGTTCTTTATGACGATGTTATAGATGAAAAATTAAATATTCCTCGAAAAGATATACTCAGATATGCTTTTGTTCTAGCGCCTCTATTGGAGCTTAATCCTAATGGTGTCCACCCCAAAAGTGGAGTCCCATATGCCAAGCTTTGGGAAGATTTTGAGAGCAAAATGGTTTTCGACTTGAGTAAGTATAATATCAATAAACTATATAATTGAAACTAATTAATACATTTATTGAATCATAATTTTTTTTATGAATTGATGAATGAGTATAAAAGAATTTCTCTATAATTTATTTTTTAATTAATAATGACTAATCAGATGAAAAAAATTACTGCTATAACTTCTGTAGTTGCTTTAGCAATTTTTGTTTTCTTTACCAACACATCTCAGGCAGAGTTTGTTGCAGGTAAGAATTACATTGTGCTAGATAAACCTGTAGAAACCCAGACTGGAGATCAAGTTGAAGTTAGGGAGTTATTTTGGTATTTTTGTGGTCATTGCTTTAACATAAATCCTATTCTTCACAACTGGTTAAAAACAACCGACAGTTCTGCTCAATTTGTTCTTCAGCCAGCTATTTTCCCCAACCCAGATTGGGAACGCGCCGCTACAATGTTTTATGTACTTGAAGAGTTAGGAGAGTTGGATCGATTGCATGAAGCATTATTTAATGCATATCATATTCAAAAATTACAGTTAAATACACAACAAGATTTTGTGACATGGCTTTCATTGAATGGCATTGATGAAGCAAAAGCCAATAAGGTTTATGAGTCATTCCCTGTAAAAGTTGCAGTTAACAAAGCCAAGGCTAATACTTATAAATACCGAATTACTGGAGTTCCTGCTTTCATTGTAAATGGTAAATATATGGTTAACGCTTCAAGTGCTGGCGGTGAAGAGAAGATTTTTGAAGTAATCGATTATTTAATTCAAAAAGAAACCCAATAATACATGGATAGGCCTAAAGCCGATTCAGTTTTATTGTTTTCAGGGTTAGACCCTTCTGGTGCTGCTGGAGTTTCTGCAGATATAGAAACCATAAATCAGTTTGGACTCAACTCACTTCCGATTGTCACCTCTCTGACCGCTCAAAATACTCAGGAATTAGACTCATTAGAGGTTACAAACGATAGTCTTTTGGAGAGACAATTTAAATTAATTGTTGAAGATATTGTATTTGATACAGTGAAAATAGGGCTTTTAGGTTCAGTCAGCCAAATAAAAACTATTTCAAAATTGCTGGCTGAAAAAGGCCCGCTCAACATCATTCTTGACCCGATATTAATTTCAGGAACTCAACAAAATCTAAGTTCTAATAAATTAATTGAAGCAATGAAAAAATATCTCTTTCCTCAGTCCTTGATTTTAACGCCCAATTTAGAGGAGTTAAATTGTCTTGCTCCAGGATTAAATGAGCAGTCAGCAGTTTCAAGTCTCAGTTGCCCTTGGGTTCTTGTTACAACAACAGATTCTTCTGAAGGTGGAATTGAGCACCGTCTTTATCACGAATTTAGTTTAGTTCGAAAGTTTAGTTATGAAAAATTACCAGGTGTATACCATGGCTCTGGATGCACATTATCCAGCGCAATTTCAGCATTAATAGCCAGAGGAATGACTGTTGATGTAGCTTGTGAACATGGTCTTGACTACACCTACCAATGTTTATTGAACGCCAAAAAGCTTGGTAAAATGCAATATCATCCAAAAAGAATCCCGTCTAAACCGATATGACTTTTATAGAACAATGGCTAAGATCAGATATCAAGAATATCAACGCATACCATGTCCCTAAATCCAATAACTTGCTCAAGTTGGATGCAATGGAAAGCCCTTTTGGCGTGCCCGAAGATTTAAAAGATGAGTATCTTAAATATATTGAACAGTCAGAAGTTAACCGATATCCAGATGCTGAATCAAATCAATTAAATAATACTCTTAGAGCTCTCATGGATATTCCAGCAGAGTATGAGATTCTGTTAGGAAATGGATCGGACGAGCTGATACAGTTATTGGCGCTTGCTTGTAATCAGGGCGATTTAGTTATGAGCTTTGAGCCTAGTTTCGTCATGTATGAAATGGTATCAAAGTATGCCCATTTAAATTACCTTGGTGTCAAACTCGATTCTAATTTTGATATTGAACTGAGCAAAACACTAGAGACTATAAATAGCAATAAACCAAAGCTTATCTTTATTGCCTATCCGAATAATCCAACTGGAAATGCCTTTAACTATGATTCAATCATTGAAATTATCAGGGCAACGGATGCTTTAGTTGTTTTAGATGAAGCCTATTACGCCTATTCAGATCAGAGTTTCTTGTCTGAAATTTCGAACTTCTCAAACTTAGTAGTTTTGCGTACTATTTCAAAAATCGGCTTTGCTGGCCTCAGGCTTGGTCTTTTAATTGGCACCAAGGAGACAATATTTCAACTAAATAAATTGAGGCTCCCATATAACATTAATACATTAACTCAAGCTAGTGCAAATTTTTTGCTTCAGGATAGGCAGCGTATTGAAAAAAATGCTCAAATATTGATTGAAGAGAGACAGCGACTTTTTGAAGAGCTTTCTTCATTTTCGCAGTTGAGAGTATTTCCATCACAGACTAACTTTTTACTGATTCGTTGTGATAATGCCCAAGCTCTTAATAAATCATTAGTTGAAAATGGGATTTTAGTCAAAGGTTTTTCTTCTGACTCTGACTTGTCAGACTTGATTCGTATCAGTATTAGTGAGTCAATCGAAAATAATACTCTTCTTGCAGCATTCAGGAGCTATTATGGTTGAAAGAGAAGAACTAAATTATTATTGCAATAATTTTTTAAGTGTTAGTAACTATAAAGATTACGGTCCAAATGGCCTCCAAGTAGAAGGGGCTTCAGCTATTAATAAGATTGTGAGCGGTGTTAGTGCTAATTTAGATTTTATTGAGCTAGCTGTTGAAGAAAAAGCAGATGCTATTTTTGTTCATCATGGCATCTTTTGGGATAACGAGACTAATGTAATTGCTGGTGCCAAGAGGAAAAAGGTTGACTTACTGTTAAATAATAATATCAATCTTTTTGGTTACCATCTGCCACTTGATGATCATCCAGAGGTTGGTAATAATGTTGAATTAGGAAAAATTCTTGGTGTCAATGAAATAAAGCCCGTTGAAAATAGTCTACTTTGGCGAGGTAAATTAGACACTGATATGAATAGCTTAATTAGTCTCATTGAAAAGAAGTTAGGAAGAAATCCTCAGGTATATGGCAAACTTAAGCAATCAATTAATAGTATTGCTTGGTGTACAGGCGGAGCTCAAAGCTTTATTGATGAAGCAATTAGTCTTGATGTCGACCTGTATCTTAGTGGAGAGGTTTCAGAAAGGACTCCCGCAATAGCAAAAGAAAATAATATCACTTATGTTGCAGCTGGCCATCATGCGACAGAGAGGTATGGAGTTCAAGCTTTATGTGAGCACCTTAGTTCAAAATTCAGCTTAAAGCACCAGTTTTTAGAAGTTGAAAATTCAGTTTAATCATTAATTGACTTGCATTAGTTATGGAGCGTATCAATCTTTCTTCTTCCCTAGGTATTAGTAGAATCATTTATGGAATGTGGAGACTTCATTCTGACAAAAACAGGTCTATAAATCATATTAATAAGAAAATTAATTTATGTCTTGATCAAGGCATTACAACATTTGATCAGGCAGCTGTGTATGGAGGGTATAGTTCCGAAGCTTTGTTTGGTAAAGCAATTAAATTAAATTCCTCATTAAGAGAAAAAATCGAAATTGTTTCAAAATGCGGGATTGTTAACCCCTCAGATAGATACCCAAATGCTTCAAATAGTTATTATGACACATCAAAAGAACATATTATTGAATCTGTTGAATTGTCACTAACCAATTTAGGGACTGATTATTTAGATCTTTTGTTGATTCATCGACAGGATCCTTTTTTGAATCATTTCGAAACTGGAGGAGTCTTGGATGAACTGATTGAGAGTGGTAAGGTAAAGGAGGTTGGAGTTTCAAATTTTAGACCCTACGACTATAGTTTATTGCAATCAGGAATGAAAAATGCACTGGTCACAAATCAGATTGAAATTTCTTTGGTCTGCACTGAAGGTTTCACGAATGGCGACATTGCATATCATCAGAAAAGATCAACAAATTTGATGGCATGGTCTGCACTCGGTGGTGGTGCACTCATGAGTGATGAAGGGGTTTTAGGAAAAACTTTGACAAAGATTGCTGATATGCAAGGCGTCGATAAAGCGGCAGTTGCGACAGCCTGGATAATGGCGCATCCAGCAAAGATTTGTCCCATAATGGGTACAAATAATTTAGATAGAATATCAAAACTTTCTGATGCAACCAAAGTCAAAATGGATAGAGAATTGTGGTTTGAGCTTTACGTTGCTTCATTTAAATCAGGCGACGAAACATGGAAATTGCCATGATTTCATGAAATTTTGACTGAATTTCCCATTAATTGAGCAAAAAATGTACTCTTATTGAAGATATTTTTGAATATTGACTCGTCTGTCTCGTATAATCTATAGCTTTTTTTTAGTTCTATCAAACAATATGGGTAAAAAATATAATGTTGCTGTTGTCGGAGCAACTGGAGCTGTGGGTGAAACTCTTATCTCAATATTAGATCAGAGAAATTTTCCTATTGAAAATTTATATCCTTTGGCGTCTAAACGTTCAGCTGGAACCAAGGTTTCGTGTCAAGGAAAGTCTTGGGTTGTTCAAGATTTGGATACTTTTGATTTTTCAAATGTGCAAATAGGCTTATTTTCAGCTGGTGGAAGCATTTCAGAAAAATATGCACCTATTGCTGCAGAAAAAGGCTGTATTGTTATTGATAACACTTCTCATTTTAGGCGTGATGAGGATATTCCATTGGTTGTACCTGAGGTTAATTCTCACGCAATTGCTGATTATACAAATCGAAATATTATTGCTAATCCTAATTGTTCCACGATTCAGATGCTTGTTGCTTTAAAGCCGATTTATGATGCGGTAGGCATTGCCAGAATCAATGTTGCTACTTATCAAGCAGTTTCAGGCACTGGTAAAGAAGCAATTACTGAACTTACAGCACAAACTGCAAACTTGCTAAATGGCAATGATGTTGAAGTGGATGTTTACCCCAAACAAATTGCATTTAATGTAATTCCTCATATTGATACATTCCAAGATAATGGATATACAAGAGAAGAAATGAAAATGGTATGGGAGACACAAAAAATCTTTGAAGATGAGACAATACTTGTTAACCCTACTGCGGTGAGAATTCCAGTTGTTTATGGGCATTCAGAGGCTGTTCATATTGAGACTAAGGAAAAAATAAGCGCTAAAGATGCTCGTGCTTTACTTGAGAAGGCTGATGGCGTTGTTGTAATGGATAAAAGAGAGGATGGTGGATACGCTACTCCATTCATAGAGGCGACTAACAATGATGCGACCTATGTTAGTAGAATTAGAGAAGACATTAGTCACGAGAAAGGCTTAAATTTATGGGTTGTTTCAGATAATATAAGGAAAGGCGCAGCTTTGAACACAATTCAAATAGCCGAAATACTCATCAAAGACTATATAGCATAAGATAAAATCAAAAAATGGTTAATAAAGAGCGCAAGACAAATGAAACTGATATCAAGGTAAGTCTTGAGCTTTATGGCATTGGTAAAGCAAATGTTGATACTGGCGTTCCATTCTTGGATCACATGCTAGATCAGATTGCACGTCATGGATTAATGGATTTATCTATATCTTGTAAAGGCGATACAGACATAGACGATCACCACACAGTTGAAGACATTGGAATAACACTTGGGCAAGCGTTTTCTGAAGCTGTAGGCGATAAAAAAGGGTTAACGCGTTATGGACACGCATATGTTCCATTGGACGAGGCGTTATCTAGAGTTGTTGTTGACTTGTCTGGAAGGCCAGGATTAGATCTGGGAGTCAAGTTTACGAGAGATCGGGTTGGTACATTCGATTTGGACCTGATTAGGGAGTTTTTTCAGGGATTCGTCAATCACTCATTGGTCACTTTACATATTGATAATCTAAAGGGAATAAATTCACATCACCAAGCTGAAACAGTCTTTAAAGCATTCGGGAGGGCTCTTAGGATGGCCACTGCTCAAGATGAGAGACAAACAGATATAATTCCTTCAACGAAGGGTTCACTCTAAAACAATTAGGAATAACAAAATGCAAACAATTGCAATTGTGGACTACGGAATGGGAAATGTCCGTTCTGTTCAGAAGGCACTTGAGTGCGTTGCTCCAAATGACAAATGCATTCTAACCAATGACCCCGAAGTTATAAGAGACTCTGATAGAGTTGTTTTTCCGGGACAAGGTGCAATGGGGTCATGCATGAGAGCTTTAGAGTCAAGTTCTCTTGTTGATGAAATTAAATCGTCATTTGAGTCTAAGCCATTTTTAGGTATTTGTCTTGGATTACAGCTATTATTTGACTTTAGTGAAGAAAATGAAGGGACACATGGTTTATCAATTGTTCCAGGAAAAGTAATAAAATTTAATAATAATGAATTAAAAATACCACATATGGGTTGGAACAATGTCAATCAAGTAAGAGAACACCCATTATGGTATAAAATTAAAAATAATAGCCGCTTCTATAGTGTCCATAGCTACTTTGTTAAGCCAGTTGATTCAGAATATGTGGTTGGAACAACAAAGTATGGGCATGAATTTGCATCAGTCATTGCTATAGATAAGGTTTTTGCAGTTCAATTTCATCCTGAAAAGTCTCAAAGCGATGGTCTTCAACTTCTAAGAAACTTTGTAACTTGGACTTAAAATTTATTGAGATAAAATCTATTTTTAAGGATTAATCTTTAATGAGTTCATTTAAAGACTCAAGATAGTATTCAAGATTCATTGTCTTATTGTATTTTTGTGAATTAAATATCATTTCAGCAATTTGTTCCATCATTATGTGCTCCACTTGATGAGTATCTTTGATTTTTTTTAGAAGCTGACTGTATATTTTCTTAATTCCTTTTGGCTGATCTAGACCGAGTTGATCTTGAAGAGCCAGATGAAGATTAATGTGAAGAAATGGATTGGTTTTTCCTTGTTCTGGGAAATACTCAGTGTCCAAGTTTTTAATAAACTCATGATATTCAGGATGTCTTTCTATGATTTTTGCTAATTGAAGCTCAAGGGGTTCTAGGACGTGGTTAGAATTATATTTTTCCCAGGCTTGTGCTAAAAATTTTCTTTGTTTGAGTCTATCTGTGGTGAACACTTAATAGATATTAGAGATTTTTCTCTTCATATTCACACAAATCTAGCAAGGTGCAGTCATTACAATGCGGTGATCTGGCTTTACAGACATATCTTCCATGAAGAATCATCAGATGATGTGCAGGAACTTTGTATTCATCGGGTATGAATTTAATTAATTTTTTTTCAACCTCAAGAACCGTTTTTCCTGATGCAATGGCTGTTCTGTTTGCTACTCTATAGATATGAGTGTCGACAGCAATAGTGGGCTGCCCAAAAGCAGTATTTAGTACTACATTTGCAGTTTTTCTTCCTACACCTGGGAGAGCCTCTAACTCTTTTCTTGTCTCTGGCACTTCAGAATTGTATTTATCAATCAGAATTCTGCAAGTTTGAATAATATGTTTTGCTTTTGAGTTAAATAATCCTATTGACTTAATTGTATCTCTAAGTTTATCTTCACCAAGATCAAAAATTGTCTCTGGGGTGTTAGCAAGAGGAAATAAAATGTCAGTTACTTGGTTAACACTTTTGTCAGTTGCTTGCGCAGACAAAGTAACTGCCACTAGAAGTTCGAATGAGGTTGAATAGTTAAGTTCAGTTGTTGGGTTTGGTATTTGCTTTAGAAGCCTACCAAACATTGCACTTCTTGTTTCTGCGTTCATTTGAACCTTTTTTTGATTTAACTATGGGTCAAATATTATACTTAATTTTTATATATTTTTCAATAACTCCTCATGTAGTTACAGAAACGAATTAGCATAATCTTCTAGCTCTTTCCAAAGATTTTCTCTCTCAGGATGCATTTCTTTTAGATTATTTAAGCTTTTTTCAAAGTGTTCAATGGATAAGAATCCGTTTTCACCATTTCGGATTCTAGATTGTACAATTTCAAACCACTCTTCTTGTTCATAATCATTAAGTAATTGAGGGTAATTCCTTGCTTTAAAGTTAAGAAATAATTTAGATAAACGGCTATCTTCAAAATTAGGAGTAAATTGGCCAATTTCATCAACTGAAAGACTTTGAATTTTTTCACATAGGGTTTTATCCTTGTTGCTGATAAAGCCGTCATAAAGAGACTGATCAACATCATTACTAGGTTGCCTTTCTGAATCATTAATATAAATAGATTGAACTTTTTGTTCTATCTCTCTTATATTATTTTGAATATATTGCAAATTTTTTAAGCAACTTTCCATGTCAATACGAAACTTATCAATCAGCGTTGGAGAAAGCTTGAAACTATCTGGGTTGGGGCTACAGACAAACATATTACTTTGGTTAAAGGCCATTTGACTAAGCTCAGGCTTATCTATACCTTTTGGTAAATCAGACTTTTTAGAAAAAGTAAGAGTTTTTAATTCATCAGACTTTAGCTCCATAAGTATTTCTGGATCTTGATTTAAGTTAAAGACAATTGCACGGTCTTTATATTCAGGGTGATAACAGATTGCCGTAACTAGCCTTGTAAATGAATTTTTATATTCACGTGGAAATGCAGTTAAAAGCATTGGATGAAGTAATCGGACTTGTTTTTTAACCTCATATTTTTCATTTAAGCTAAGTGCATATTTAAAAAACTTAGGCTGAGTTTTTTTAATAATTGCTGCTAGTGCAATTGTAGCTCTAACATCAGCCATTGCATCATGAGCATTACTATGTTCAATGTTATTAGCAGGTGCAAGTTTTTCAAGTTTAAAAATAGGCTTATTTTTTTCATCTTTAACCCACTTTAGACTTTCTTCTTCTTTATGAGCAAAACAAAAACGAGCAACAAGTAGGATATCCCATCTCCTATTGCCATTTTTCCAATGCCAAGCATATGGATCTAGAAAGTTTCTAAAAAGAGTATATCTTGTGTACTCATCGTCAAAATGTATTGAGTTGTAACCGACAATGCATGTTTCTGGAGTAGAGAATTCATTATTAATCTTTTTAATAAATTCATGCTCAACGAGTCCTTTTTTTTCACATAACTGTGGAGTTATTCCTGTAACTTCGGCTGCTCTAGGTTCTGGTAAGGAATCATGAGTAGGCTTACAATAAAACATATGTTCATCAAGAATATTGAAATTCTCATCAGTTCTAATGCCAGCAAATTGTGCAATCCTTTGCACTTTTGGATCTAATCCAAAAGTTTCATAGTCGTACCAGTAGAATGTTTTCATAAAGCTTTATGTTTCTATCAATTATATCTGGAATGACAAGTTTAGAATAGTCGTGATTTATTTGAAAGTACTATGAAAAATAGTCATACAGGCATTCCAGTATGTCTTAAAAAATAAGAAACTTAATTTCTAAACTGAAAGCTTTAAGAATTTAAAACTCGTAAAGCAGCTTAGAGTAGGGCAGAAATATAAAACCCAGTATATTTACTGGGTTAAATTAATAAATTTTCTAAATTATTTTGGTACTACGTTTGCAGCTTGAGGGCCTTTTGCGCCATCTTCAAGTTCAAACTCAACTTCTTGACCTTCTTCAAGAGTTTTGTAACCTTCTGATTGGATTGCTCTGAAGTGAACGAAAACATCGTCTCCACTTTCTTGCTCAATAAAACCAAAACCTTTTTTTGCGTCAAACCATTTAACGCGACCTGTAGTTGTAGACATGCAGTCTCCTAAAAAAAAATAAAACATGGAAAAGATGCAACCAACCCAAATCACTGTGAAACCGTCTTACTATGAAGCAACAACACAACATCAAAATCAGCTGTATATTAACCAGCAAAATCAATTTTAACCTAAAAAACTTATAATATATATATATTTAATGAAGCCTAGAGCTTCTAGTTTCATGTCCTATTTCTAGAAAATTTATTGACTCTATTTGTTTTTGGTTTTAGCCTTTTACGCTTTTTAGATGGATTTCTCTTAAAGTGCTTAGTTGATTCTCTTTGAGATGTTTTGTTGTTGTTTTCAGTCAACTCTTCGATATTTAGTTTTTTATTGAAAACCCTAGTTTTTTTTAGGATTTGAAGGGTTTCTTTTGGCATTTCATCGGGCAAGTCTACAGTTGTAAAATTTTGGTAGATTTGAATTGATCCGATATATGAGCTGCTAATCTCAGCCTCATTTGCAATAGCTCCCAAAATGTTACCTGGCTTAATATTGTCCTTTCGTCCGAGAGAAATTTTATATCTTCTCATTTGAATCGATGGATTGTCTTTTAGTGGTTCTGCTTGAATTGAAATCGAGATATTTTTTTTGTTATTTGAGTCTAATTTAGGCTGAATATTTTCTTTTTCACTGATTAATAGAGGTTCCGCACCTTGTGCCATTAATGCGAGTGATGAAGCGATTTTGAATAGGTCTATTTCGTTTTCTTTCTGATAACTTAAGACAAGGTCTTCAAAAATTGAAAGATCTTGATTCTCAAGAGTGTTAGTAATTCTTTGCTTAAAATTATTAACTCTTTGCTCATTAATAATTTTTGCTGAAGGGAGCATCATTGGTTCTATCGGTTGTCGAGTAATTTTTTCAATTGTCTTAAGCATTCTTCGTTCACGAGGGGCGACAAAAAGAATTGCTTTTCCATCTCGACCAGCTCTACCTGTTCTGCCAATTCTATGAACATAAGACTCTGGATCTTGAGGAATGTCATAATTTACAACATGAGAGATCCGATCAACATCCAGACCTCTTGCTGCAACATCAGTAGCGATCAAAATGTCAATTTTTCCATTTTTGAGATGCTGAATGATTCTTTCTCTTTGATTTTGAGCTATATCTCCATTAATTGCTTCTGCAGTAAAGCCTCTCGCTGAGAGTTTTTCAGCTAAATCTACAGTAGCAGTTTTAGTTCTTACAAAGATTAAAAGCGCTTCAAAAGGTTCAACTTCTAAAATTCGAGTTAACGCATCAAGCTTATGAAGCCCTCCAACAAGCCAATATTTTTGGCTAATTGTGTTAGCTGTTGCAGTTTTGGTTTTTACTTTGACTATTTTTGGATTGTCCAAAAATTTCTCAGCAACCCTCCTAATGACGTCCGGCATTGTTGCAGAAAAGAGTGCTATTTGTCGACGTTCTGGAAGCTTTTCCATTATCCATTTAACATCATCAATAAAACCCATCCTTAACATTTCATCTGCCTCATCTAAGACTAGAGCTTTAAGTGAATTTAATTTTAAAGTCCCTCTTTTTAAATGATCCATTACTCTTCCGGGTGTTCCAACAACTGCATGAACGCCTCTTTTCAGTGGCCTTAACTGGACATCATATGATTGCCCACCGTAGATAGGTAATACATGAAAGTTCTTGAGATGTCTTGAGTAGGTTTGAATAGCTTCGGATACTTGAATGGCTAATTCACGGGTTGGTGCCAAAACGAGAAGCTGGACTTGATTATTTTTTAAGTCTATCCTGTCAATTAGAGGAAGTGAGAACGCTGCTGTTTTTCCTGTTCCGGTTTGCGCTTGGCCAATTACATCATGTCCATCAAGTAAGTGAGAAATACATTGCTCCTGAATGGCAGATGGCGTTTCATATCCAACGTCATCAAGTGCTTGAAGTATTTCTTTGGATAAACTAAAACTATTAAATGTGATGCTTGATGCATGTTCAGACATGATTTAGGAGAGGAAATGAGGACAAGGGGAGGATTATACCTTGATTTAGTCGCCTACATTTAAACGTAATTATTCCATTTGGAATGTATCAAGGAATAACTCTAGTCAAACCATTTAATAGAACAGCCCATTGAAGGAATTTGGTCAGATGGACCTTTTCCAGTCGTTGCAATTTCTTTCATTGCCTCAAACAATTCTCGCTTTGCACCATCAACTGACTCCTTACGAGACTCATCGAGTCTTCCTCGATATTGAAGACCAAGAGTCTTATTGTAGCCAAAAAAATCAGGAGTACAAACGGCTCCATAGGCCTTGGCTACCTCCTGAGTTTCATCAATAAGATATGGAAATGGAAAGTCAAGCTCTGATGCAATTTTTTTCATGTTTTCAAATGAGTCTTCTTTATATTCATTTGGATCATTTGACATAATACCAACGCTATTTATTCCAAGACTATTTAATTCCTTCGTGTCTCTGATGATTCTATCAATTATTGATTTCACATAGGGGCAATGGTTACAAATAAACATGATTAATAAACCATTTTCTCCTTGAAGTGATTTCAGATCATAATATTTTTCATCGACCCCTTTCAGTTTGAAATCTATTGCAGGGAGATTAAAATCACAAATGGGGCTTTCAGTTCTTACCATGCTAAAGTTAAGAGTAAATAAATTAAGATTTTAATATAGTTTGAATAATATGTCCTGCCATCATCAATCCAAAAATATTAGGCATATAGGATATTGCACCATTGACCGCTCTAGGTCTTCCTGCTGGTGAAAACTCTGTCTCAGTAACCGCTTCATGTGGCAATGCTTTAATTTGAACTTCTGTAGAATGAACTACAGGAAACTTCAATGAAGCTTGTTTGATTCTAAGTTGTCTTCTAAGTTCGCGAGCTAGACCACAGTATTCTGTTTTATCCATTCTTGAGATTTTGACTTTGGTAGGGTCTAATCTCCCACCAGCACCCATACTTGAAATTATTGGTTTGTTTAAACGATTACAAGCATCAATTAAATTCGTTTTAGAGGCAATGGCGTCAATGCAATCAGCAACAAAGTTATAATCTTCTTCACTCGCTATTTCTTCGGCTTTTTTACTATCAATAAAAAGGTTTTTTTCATTAATTACAGTATTAGGGTTTATATCTCTAAGTCTTTCCGACAAAACTTTAACCTTTGATTCGCCTAGAGTAGAATGCAGCGCAATAACTTGACGATTAAGGTCTGTTTTACCAACAGTATCAAAATCAATTAAGGTTAATTCTCCAATACCAGCTCTGCAAAGTGATTCAGCGCATGCACCTCCTACACCGCCAAGACCGGCAATAACAATATGTGATTCAGCTAATTGAGACAAGCCGAGCTGTCCCACCAATATTTCAGTTCTAGCACAGCTTCCAGCCATTAGCTTATTTTAAATAGTTTGTAAGTATTTTCATCACACTGTTCAATGACCTGATCAACACTAATTTTTTTTATTCTAGACACTCTCTCGGCAACTTGAATTAGTTCATCTGGATTGTTCTTATCGTCAGTTTCAATCAGTATGGACTCGATTGGAAGGAAATTAACAATATCATGCAACTTGTAGGCATGTGGATTGGTGAGAGTAGTTCCAAATCCAAAAGAAAAATTAATTTTCAATAAATTTTCAGCTTGTTGAAGGCTTCCAGAAAAGGCATGAATAACTCCTCTAGACTTAGAATATGATTTGAGTAAATCAGTAACGTCTTCAGTGGCATGAACAGAATGGATTATTAATGGTAAGTCAAATCTTGTGGCTAAAGAGACCTGTTCGTCAAAAAAGAATCTTTGAGTGTTTTGATCCTTAACTTTGACATAATCTAATCCGCATTCACCAACAGCAATCGCCTTTTCTTCTTCGATTCGAACCTCAAGATTATATAAATCTATCATTTGATGGTCTTCAACGAACCATGGGTGAATACCAAGAGCAAAATAACTGTTTTTGTTTGAATGACAGCATGCAATCACACTATCCCAATTGTCTTTGCCTGTCGAAGGAATAATAACCCCAGTCGTTGAACTTGAGGGGGATTTAACATTATCAAAATCTAAGTGTATATGTGAGTTAAGCATTAATACCTTTGTCTTCTAGTGGATAATATAATATAAATTTTTTGTACTTTTATAAAATGCAATTTTTTCCAAAAAAAATTTCGCAAGTTTATCTAGTGTTGATTGTTGGAGTTTTTCTAACAATAACGGGTAATTTTACATTTTTCGAAAAAACATTGCAGATTTATCCATTTTTTGAAAACTGGCTATTTCTAGCTTCATTGTTTCTATTTTTGTTTACATTTCACACTGCGCTTTTGCTACTTTTATGTTTTAGATGGACTATAAAACCAATTTTAATTTTCTTGCTGCTGGTCTCATCACTCCTAACTTACAGCACAAATAATTATGGAATAGTTTTTGACCATAACATGATTACAAATACCTTCGAAACTGATGCAAGCGAAATAAGCGATTTATTGAGTATTCAGTTGATACTATATTTTTCCCTTTTGGGCCTGCTTCCAGCATTTTTTGTATGTAAAGTTAAAATTATTAATTTCTCTCTAAGTCGAGAGTTATGGAACAGGTTAAAAGTTTTCTTGGCTTTGATTGTTGTATTTATAGTTGTAGTATTGTCATTTTCAAAGCATTACACTTCTTTTGCTAGAGAAAATCGAGACCTAAGGTTGTATATTACACCGGCATATTTTCTTTACTCTTCGATTAAATATATAGACTCAAAAATTGAAACCACTGCGAAGCCATTCAAAGTTATTGGTCTTGATGCTACTATAAATAAAAAGTCAAATAACAGGCGTTTGGTAATATTTGTTATTGGAGAGACTGCACGAACAGACCATATGTCGATTAATGGTTACGAGCTTAAGACTAACCCAAATCTAGAGAAAGAAGATATTATTTCTTTCAAAGATATGACTTCATGTGGAACCGACACTGCTTTATCAGTGCCATGCATGTTCTCTTTGTTGGGTCGAGATAATTATTCCCATGCAAAGGCGAAAAATATGAGTAATGTGCTTGATATAGTTAGTCATGCAGGAGCAAGCGTACTTTGGTTAGAGAATAATTCTAGTTCAAAAAGTGTTGCAGATCGAATAGATTTTGTTGACTATCGTACGCCTCAAGTTAATCCTATCTGTAATCCCGAATGCCGAGATGAGGGTATGTTAGTTAATCTTCAAAATTACATTGATGAACAAAGCAGTAATGATGTATTAATTGTTTTGCATACAATGGGAAGTCATGGACCTTCATATTACAAAAGATATCCAGATAAGTTTGCAGTATTTAAGCCGATTTGTAAAACAAATCAGTTAAACGAATGTACAGATGCAGAAATTAGTAATGCATATGATAATACAATTCTCTATACAGATTATTTCCTCTCTAGAGTGATTGACTTGCTCAAAAGAAATTCTCAAGTTTCCGATACTGCAATGTTTTACGTTAGTGATCATGGTGAATCACTCGGGGAGGGGGGTTTATATTTGCATGGTATGCCTTATTTTATGGCGCCAGAAGAGCAGATTGATGTTGCGGCATTTATGTGGCTTGATGAATCCATGTCTAAGGTTTTTGACAAAAACATTATCAGAGAAAATGCAGAGTTGCCTCAAACTCATGATAGTCTTTTTCATACTTTATTAAGTTTGATGGATATAGAAACCGAACTCTATGAAAAAGACCTTGATTTGACTTATAAATTGCCTTAATTCCTTGTTATCTAGAATTCTTGATATTTCCTATATTTGCCATATGAAAACTTACATTAAGAATAAAAAGTGATTATAATAGTGCGCTTGTTCTAAAC
>CAZEAO010000013.1:0-17394 GCA_964510245.1 uncultured Piscirickettsiaceae bacterium
CAATATTTAACTAGTTTTGATCAGCCTTTAATTACTGAATCTAGTGAGTTTATTGTTAACACATGCCTCCTATATCCACATGAAAAGATATATGTCTGTGCGATTGGATGTTTGACAAATATAGCTTCAGCTTTGTTGATGGAGCCAAAAATTATTAATAACTTAGTGGTAGTTTGGACATCTGGATATCCCACATACAGCATCAATAATAATTCTAATTCTTTAAATTTAGTTCAGGATGTAATGTCCTCTCAATTGCTTTTTGAATGTGGTGTTGCAACTGTATATCTCCCAGGATTCAATGTTGGAGCGCAATTAACTTTATCTCTTCCTGATATGAAAGAATTTGTTAAAGGAAGAGGAGATATTGGTAACTATCTTTATGAGCTCTATACAAACAATCCTCTTCATAAGCAAAGAGGTGTTATCGATCAAACTTGGAGAACTTGGGTTATTTGGGACGTTATTACTATTGCCTGGATGCTAGATGCCTCATGGGTTCCAACACATATTGTTTCATCGCCAACTTTAAATGAAGAGCTTTATTGGAGGCGAGAGAATGAATCCTTTCCAATGAGAGAGGCATATGGAGTTAATAGAGACGCAATATTTCATGATTTTTTCACAAAAATTGATAAACTGAAATGATTTTAGGAGTTCATTCCGCCACTTTTGTAAAAAATTGGCACGAAGATATTACACCTTATATTCATAAGTGTAAAAAAGCTGGATATAAATCTGTAGAAGTTTCTTTGCTGGGGCAAACGCCTGAAAGTGCAATCAAGATAGCAAAGTTGGCTAATGATTTAAATATTTCCCTTACTTGTACAACTGGTTTGTCGAAAGATGAAGATATAAGTAGTAGTAATTCAGTTGTTCGACAAAATGGAGTTGAGGCTCTTAAAAGAGCAATTGATATGACTTCAATTATGGAGGCTAATTTACTTACTGGGGTGGTTCATGCTGCTTGGGGTATCAGTAATAGTATGGGCAAAGACAAGGAAGCTAAATTTAAAAATTCATCTGATTCTATTAAAAAAATTTCAAACTTATTAATTGAAAAAAATATCAAATTGGGGATAGAGCCACTAAACAGGTATGAATCCGACTTTATTAATACAGTTGATGAAGGGATAAGGTTATGTGAGCTAATTAATCATCCAAATGTAGGCCTGCTTTTAGATGCTTATCACATGAATATTGAAGAAAAAAATATTTGCCAATCAATTGAAAAAGCAAGATCTAAGTTATTGCATTTTCAAGTTGCAGAAAATGACCGAGGTGTTCCAGGTTCAGGCTCAATTAACTGGTCAGAAATTTTTAACACTTTGAAAAGAATTAACTATAAGGGCTATGTTTCTTTGGAAATGTTTATTCAACCAGAAGTTGATACCAGTAAAGATTTATTTACGTGGAGGAATATAGAAGATGACCCCTATGATGCAATTGTAAGGTCTTTTAATTTTTTAAGTGAGCATTTGGATGCATAGCGCATATAAAAAGTGGATTTTGAATTCATATGACAAGATTCATTCTAATTATGTTGATTTGGATAAATTAGATCAACTGGTTGGTGATGGCGATCATGGCTCTACAATCTTAAAAGGCATGAAAATTGCAAAAGATTTATTTTTAAATAATTTAGATTCTCCAATTGATGAATCTATGGCTATTATTTCAAAGCAAATGCGAATTGAAATGGGAGGTGCATCTGGAATATTAATGTCAATATTTTTTGCTGAATCGGGAAAAATTGATGATACAAATTTAAGTCTATCAATAATTGATATTTTTGAAAAATCGATAGATAAAATAACAAAGAGGGGCAAGGTAAAGGCTGGAGATAAAAGTATTCTTGATATATACATTCCTGTTTATAATTTTTTAAAACAGAATTCAGATTTTCAATCTAAACAAGGTGAAATTAATAAAATTTTATCTCAATCTTTAGACAATACAAAAGAAATGAAGGCCAAGGTTGGTAGGGCTAAATTCCTTGACAATAAAGGTCTTGGGTTTATTGATCCAGGAGCTAAATCAACTGAAATTATCCTTCGTGAGTATTTCGAATCAGTGCTATGAAAAAAATTATAAACAATAAAGATCAGATAGTTGATGACATGTTGAGTGGTTATGTAAAAGCTAATAGTGACAGAGTAAAATTTTCTCAAAATAGTAAAAGAATTATTTTAAGAAGTCATCCAAAAAGTATTGATAAAACCGCTATTTTGATTGGTAATGGTTCAGGTCATGAGCCTATTGCTATGGGCTGGGTTGGTAAAGGTTTGTTGGATGCTAATGTTGTAGGAGATATTTTTGCTGCACCATCTGGAGACTTAATTTTTGAAGGTATTGAAATATTTAAAGAGAATTCTGGATGTATCCTTTTAATATCTAGTCATGCTGGCGATGTCATGAACGGCGAGATGGCTATTGAATTGGCAAATGAAGATAATATTAATGCTGATTTATTACTAATGTATGACGATATTGCTTCTGCACCAAGGGGAAACGAAGACCAAAGAAGAGGAGGAGCTGGAACTACTTTCATTTATAAAATTTTAGGTGCGCTCTCTGAAGTAGGAGAGGAAAAAGATACTTTATTAAGTTTAGGAAAGTTTGTTAGGGATCAAACAAGAACTTTATCAATAGCAATAGATTCCGGAACTTCGCCGATTTCGGGTGAAAAAATATTTCACTTGGATGATGATGAAGTTTTTATTGGAATGGGTGTTCATGGAGAGTCAGGTTATGGGCGTCAAAAAATTTCTTCTTCAAAAAATATAATAAAATTTATGATGGATAAAATATTTGATGATTTCAATTACAAGCGAGGAGACATCGTTATCCCTTTTATTAATGGATCTGGCGCTACTACATTGATGGAATTATTAGTCATTTATAATGATGTTGAGGAGTATCTTGCTCAATATAAGATTAAGTGTTTTAAGCCCTTAGTTAATGAATATATTACAACACAAGAAAGTGCTGGATTTTCAATATCTTTATTAAATTCAAATGAACAAATGAGAAATCTATGGGCCTCACCTAGTTCAGCTCCATATTTTCACCTCTAATGAATAAGCAGCAGCATTTTAATAAACTTTTGCAGAACGGGAAATTTACTGCACTTGCTATTGATCAAGGAACTAGTTTAAAAAATATTATTAAAGAAAAGAAAGCCAAGGCATTTAAGCCTTCTGATTATTTTTTTTTCAAGAAGCAAATAGTTTTAAATCTTAGTGCTGATACTTCGTCTGTTTTATTTGATTACGAAACATACTTGAGCGACTTTTCTTTTAAAGATATCGTTACTTCTAAGATAATTGCATTTGAAGACGATGCATACAATATAAACAATAAATCACGCATTACTTTGCTTCCAAAAAAATTACACCAAGATGATGAAATCATAAATGATTTTTCTGCTATCAAGTTTTTTATGTACTTTAATCCAGATTCTGATCCAAAAATAAATATTGAAAAATTTAAATTAATTAAGCATGTTGGTCAAATATGTAAAGATTTAGAAATGCCTTATTTATTTGAGCCACTTTTGTATTTTGATGAAAGATCTCATATCGATTATCAAAGCTATTTATTAAAAAAACCAATTTATATTAAATTTTTTTATGAGGAATTCTCTAAAGATGAGTATCAAATAGATATTATTAAAATTGAATTTCCTTTTAATGAGTTTGAAGTTAATGGATTTGAAAACGATGGCACTTCCTCTATTTACAGCTATGAGAATTGTTCTGAAATAATGAGAGAATGCTTTGAGAATAGCTTAAAACCTTTTGTTTTTTTAAGTGCAGGAATGAAATTTAATAATTTTTTACATAGCTTGGAACTTGCCAAATCATCGCAAATAGATTTCTTAGGCTTCTTGTGTGGAAGATCAATATGGCAAGATTCTATTGATATTTTCTGCAAATCTGGGCATTATAATTTTATTGATTGGATAAATTTGGAAGGGAAGCGAAGAGTTAAAAAATTAAAAAATATAATACTCGACACTTAATATCATTATTGGAGAAATATGTATACAAAACTTGGATTATTTATTGGCGGTGAATGGATTTATGACATAAAAAAGGGTGAAGATGTTATAAATCCTGTTGATGAAAGTGTATTAGGTTGGTTGCCTCACGCTAATGAAGACAACTTAAATGATGCAGTTAAATCATCTGAGAGAGGTTTTGATGAGTGGAGAAACACTAATCCTGAAATAAGAAGTAAGGTAATCTTAAAGGCTGCAGATATTTTATCTGAAAGAATCTCGCTCGTATCTGAAGTGATGACATTGGAGCAAGGAAAGCCACTTGCTGAATCTGCAGGAGAAATCAACCAATCGATTGCAATTTTAAAATTTAATGGAGAGAATGCAAAACTCATTAAAGATAAGGTTGTTGCAGATAGGGAAAATGGATTAAAAACTTCAATCAAGCCCCAGCCACTTGGAGTATGTTTATGTCTAACTGCTTGGAATTTTCCAATTGCCCTTGTTATTAGAAAAATTGCTCCCGCTCTTGCAGCAGGCTGCTCTGTCATTATTAAACCTTCAGAAGAGACTCCAGGAACCGCAATCGAGGTGATAAAAATATTCCAGGAGGCTGGATTGCCAAAAGATGTTATCAACTTGGTTTTTGGCGTTCCGAGTGAAATTTCAGATTATCTTCTAAGTAGAGAAGAAGTTAAAAAGCTCAGTTTTACGGGCTCAGTTCCGGTAGGAAAACTTTTAGCAAAGAAAGCAGCAGAAACATTAAAAAGGTGTACTCTTGAATTAGGAGGTCACTCTCCAGCAATCATTGCAGAGGACGCTGATATTGAAGCAACTCTAGATACTTTAACTGGCTTTAAGTTTAGAAATGCTGGCCAAGTTTGTATTGCGCCTAGTCGATTTTATGTTCATGAAAAGATATATGACAAAGTGCGAGATGGGTTTTTAAAGAGAATTAAAAATATTAATTTAGGTAATGGATTGAATGAAGGTGTGACAATGGGCCCACTTTCAAATTCACGCAGAGTTGCTGCAATGAAAGACTTTATAGATGATGCTGTAAAAAATGGCTCAACAATAATTTATGGTGGAAGTAAATTTAAAGATAAGGGCTATTTTTGGGAGCCAACTCTTATTGAAAACATCAATGAAGGCTCAAAGATGATGACTGAAGAAATTTTTGGTCCTATTCTTGCGTTATTTAAGTTCAAAGATTATGACGAAGTCATAGAAAAGGCTAATTCACTAAATTATGGACTAGCCTCCTATGTTTATACTAATAGTAAGGCTTTACAAGAAAAGATGGCTAAAGAAATTATTGCTGGAGGTGTCTCCATTAATACTGCCTCACCGCTGCATCCTGAAATTCCTTATGGGGGAATTAAAGAGAGTGGAATTGGGTATGAGGGTGGAATGGATGCAATATATTCATACATTCACAAAAAAAACATTAATATCATTTGATTAATAGAGAGGAGATATGAAAAATATTGGTTTTATCGGGGTTGGAACAATGGGCCTGCCTATGGCCTTAAATATAGTAAAAAATGGGCATTCGCTTTCTTTTTTTGACCCCTATGCTAACAAAAAAACTATTGAGGCTTTAACTAATGTTGGCGCAACACAAGAACATAACATTCCAGATTTATGTAAGAGTAAAGATTTTCTTATATCCATGCTCCCTATTGGCGAAAATGTAAAAGAAGTTGCGCTTGGAGAGGGCGGCATTATTAACCAAGATAATACAGATTTAATCTATATTGATATGAGCACGATATTGCCAGCTGATACGCTTGAAGTTAGCAAGAAATTACTCAAAGCAAATATTCAAATGTTTGATGCCCCCGTAGCTCGCTTAGTTAATAACGCAATTGACGGCACTTTGCTCATCATGGTGGGAGGTTCATTGCGAGACTTTCCAAAGATTGAAGAGATTTTACAATGTATGGGGAGTGACGTTGTTTATTGTGGCGTCATTGGCTCAGGAAGTAAAATGAAGATCATTAATAACTATATGGCTATTGTTTCAAACATTGTTACAGCTGAAACATTATCTCTAGTTCATAAATCAGGAATAGATCAAAAACTAGCCATTGATTTAATGGCAACCACTGCGGCTGGAAAGGGCCACATGAACTTTAGTTATCCTAAAAAGGTTTTGATAGATGATATAGGTCCCGGCTTTAAAAATGTTTTGGCATTGAAAGATTTACGTTTAGCTATTGAACATGGAGAATCTGAAGGAATCGAACTAACCTCAGGGAAAAGTGTTTTGAGCATCTATGAGCAGGCAATGGATACTGAATATAAAGATTTAGATTGGACCGCTATGTTTAATTTTGTAAAGAAAAACAATAACCTTGATTAAAATTAAATCTTTAAGATCTTATTATTTAGAGTTTCCATTGGCTAATCCTGTCATAACTTCGTTTGGAATTATGAAGTCTAGGCCAAGCATAATAATTGAACTAGAGGACTATAATCAAAATATAGGTTATGGTGAAATTTGGTGTAATTTCCCAAGTGATGGTGCTTCGTATAGATTTAATTTACTCAATACTATTTATTTCAAAAATATTGTGGGTTGTGAATTTTCTCATCCAGAAAAATTAATAGATAAAATTACTGAGAATTTTAGAACCCTTTTCGTTCAGTCCGGAGATATGGGATCCTTTTATAATATTAATTCAGGTCTTGATTGTGCATTTTGGGACATTTTTGCTAAGAATAAAAAATTATCCCTTAATAAATTACTAAATACTGATTCTCAAGACCATATTGCTGTTTATGCAAGCGGAATAAATCCAGGTGAGTCTTATGAGAAAATACAATCAGCAAGGTCCGTCGGCATAAAAGCATTTAAAATAAAAATAGGCTTTAATCACTCATTAGATGTTGACCTATTAAACTCCTTGTCCAATTATGTTTCTAGTGAAGAGATGGTGATGTTAGATGCAAACCAAGGGTGGAGTTTTGAGGAAGCTACTAAGTATCTTAAAATATTAGAAAACTATAATTTCTCTTGGATTGAAGAGCCTATTTCAGCACTATCAGATCAAAAAGAGTTTATTAAGTTAATTGATTCAACCAAATGTCATCTAGCTTTTGGAGAGAATATTATTGATTTTGATGATTTTATTTTTTTAGGTCAAATGAATAAATCTAAGTATATTCAGCCTGACCTCACAAAATATGGAGGAGTTTCTTTGATAAATGACTTATCAAAAACAATTGATACCAAGAAAATATGGATCCATTTTTTAGGAAGTGGTGTAGGTTTGCTAACTTCAGCTCACATTATGTCAGCCATCAATCCCTCTGCTTTCTTAGAAACTGATATTAATGTTAATCCCCTTAGAACAAATCTATTTGAAAATGAATTGAAGATTGAAGATGGAAAGTTGTATTTGGGTGACCATTATGGCATCGGTGGTCCATTGAATTTTGACACAATTAATAAATATTTGATTTCTTCAAGTGTTTAATTTTATTTTGCTTTGTTTATTTGAATAAGCTTTTTCATTACAATAAATTTTTTTATATCCGATTAATTAATTCCCATCATATGTAGATGTCTAATTATGATTATATTGTTGTAGGCGCAGGTTCGGCTGGATGTGTTCTTGCGAATAGACTAAGCCAAAATGCTTCTATTAAGGTTTTGCTTCTAGAGGCAGGTGGCTCCGATCGTCGATTCTTTGTTCAAATTCCAATTGGTTATGGCAAAACTTATCATCAAACGGCTGTCAACTGGATGTATATGACTGAGCCTAGTCCAGATGCTGATAATAAGCCAAGTTACTGGCCTAGAGGAAAGGTTTTGGGAGGTTCAAGCTCAATCAATGCGTTGGTTTATGTTAGAGGAAATCCAAAAGATTTTGATGAGTGGTCAGAGGCTGGAAATCCTGGTTGGTCATATAAAGAAGTTCTGCCCTACTTCAAGAAAATGGAGTCGTGGAAAAATGGAGCTAACTATTTTAGAGGCGGCAATGGCCCTTTGAAGGTGTCAGAAGTGACTGACCAGCTGCATCCATTGTGTCAAAATTTTTTAGCCGCTGCACAGGAGATTGGTATTAATTTAAATAATGACATGAATGGAGAGTATCAAGAGGGAGTTGGCAACTATCAGATAACAACTCACAAAGGTCAGCGCATGTCCTCATCGAGAGCCTATTTGTGGCCAATCAGGAATCGCAGCAATCTTACTGTAGTCAAAAAAGCTTTAGCCACAAAAATAATGATTAAAGACAATAAAGCTTATGGGGTTGAGTATTCAAAGTCTGGTAGACTTCATCAAGTGATAGCCAATCGAGAAGTTATTTTAAGTGCTGGATCAATTAACTCTCCTCAGTTATTACAACTCTCTGGTGTTGGTCCCAAAGAGGTTTTAGAGGCTGCTTCAGTTCAATTAATTCATGAAAGTCCCGCTGTAGGTAAAAACTTGCAGGACCACTTGGGCGTAAGTTATTTTTACAAAAGCAAGGTGCCAACCTTGAACGACCAGCTGAGACCATTGATGGCTAAGATTTATCAAGGTCTCAGATATGTATTAACGAGAACTGGCCCTCTCAGTTTGAGTGTAAATCAATCGGGTGGCTTTATAAGAACTCGAGAAGATCTGGACAAACCAAACATTCAGCTATATTTCTCACCCGTTAGTTACTCTCTTGAGTCTCCAGATAGACGAGCAATGATGAGTCCAGATCCTTTTTCTGCAATGCTTTTAGGAATTTCAAATTGCAATACAAATTCACGAGGTACGGTCAGAATTAAAAATAATAATCCGTTTACTCATCCAATCATAGAGCCAAATTACCTTTCCCATAATGATGACATTAGAGATTTATTGGAGGGAGTCAAAGTACTTAGGAAATTAGCAAAAACGAATAGTTTTAGATCAGTAATTGGAGATGAATTTCGCCCAGGACCCGAGTGTCAAACTGATGAGCAAATGATTCAACATATCAAAGATACTGTTTGGACTGTTTTTCATCCATCTAGCACCTGTAGAATGGGTCCTAATCCAAAAAATGATGTCGTTGATAATAATCTTAAAGTTCACGGAATTAAAGGTCTTAGAGTTGCTGATGCTTCGATATTTCCGCAGCTTGTGTGTGGTAATATTAATGCAGCAACCATTATGGTTGGTGAGAAAGCATCTGATCTAATTTTGCAGGATCAAATATAAGAAAAATAGATTAAATTATGAAAATTATTAGCGTTGAAACTTTCACAAATGAGTATGTCGGACTGGTCCGAGTTAGAACAGATGAAGGGGATGAAGGATGGGGCCAAACTTCAACTTACAATAGTGAAATCAGTGCCCAAGTCTTTCATCTTCAAGTTGCTCCGCATGTTTTGGGAATGAGTGGATTAGATATTGCCAATGTCAACAGAGAAGTCCTAGAGAGAGAACACAAGTTCCCAGGGACGTATCTTTACAGGGCCTTATGCGGCATTGATACAGCGCTTTGGGACATTAAAGCAAAAAGAGCTAAACAAAGTGTTTGTCAGCTTCTTGGAGGCAATACAACCTCAATTCCTGTTTACGCTTCGAGTATGCAGCGCGAAATTACTCCTGAAGCCGAAGCAGAGAGGCTGCTTATGCTAAAAGAAAGAGACGGCTATTTTGCATTCAAATTTAGGATTGGCAGAGAGTGTGGGCACGATATCGATCAATGGCCAGGTCGTACCGAATCAATTGTCAAAGAAGTGAGGAAGGTATTAGGTGATGAGGTCTCTCTTTTGGTTGATGCCAATAGTGCTTTCAGTCCTAAAAAGGCAATTGAAGTGGGACGCATGTTAGAGGATTACGGAGTGAGTCATTTCGAAGAACCTTGTCCTTATTGGCAGCCAGAATGGACGCGAGAGGTTACTGATGCGTTAGATATTGATGTAACTGGCGGAGAGCAGGATAATGATATGAGAATATGGAAGCATATGATTGACACAAAGGTTGTCGATATCATCCAGCCAGATATTTGTTATTTGGGAGGCATTACGAGAACACTTGAGGTTGCCAAGATGGCTGAAGAAATGAATATCCCTGTAACACTTCACGCAGCGAACTTGTCGTTAGTGACCCTTTTTTCTGCTCATTTAATGGGTTCAATCAATAATTCAGGAAAGTATTTAGAATTCTCTATTGAGGGTCTTGATTACTGTCCTTGGCAAGACAACATCTTCACTCCAGGCTATAAGATTGTTAATGGAAGTCTAGAGATATCTCACAAACCTGGCTGGGGAATTGAAATAAATAAGGAATGGCTATCTTTAGCTAAATATCAAGTAAGCTATACTGGATCTCGCTTTTAAAGATCCCTCAAAGCTTATTTTTGTACTCTAAGCACCCTTTTTTTTAAGCCTGAATATACTGTATAATTCCTCTTTTTTTAATAAGTTACGGATTAAGATACAGATGAAGACATCACTCACTACACTTGAAGGACTCAAGAGGTCTCTTACGGTTGAATTGCCAGTTGACACTTTTAATCAGAAAACAGAAAAAAATATTCAGAGTCTTGCTACTAAGGTGCGCATTGATGGTTTCAGAAAAGGTAAAGTCCCTGCTAATATATTACGCCAAAGATTCGGCGCAAGTGCTAAATCAGATGCTGCAACAGAGATGGTCAGCGAGACTTTGGAAGAAGCATTAAAGGACGCAAACATATCGCCAGCAGCTCAACCCTCTCTTACCAATATAGATACTGAAAACTCTGAGAGTCTAATCTACACTATAGAGTTTGAAGTCTATCCTGAGATTAAAATCAATTCATTATCTAAACTTAAAATTGATCAGGTCACCTCTAAGGTGACTGAAGAAGATGAAGAGCGAGCCTTACAAGATCTTCAAGACAGGTCAACTGAATACAAAAGTGTTAAACGCAAATCAAAGGACGGGGATCGCTTAATCATTGACTTTGAAGGTTTAATTGATGGCGAATCTTTTGAAGGTGGCGCTGCTGAAGGCTTTGAAATAATTTTAGGTAGAGGTGCTATGATAGAGGGCTTTGAGCAAAGCCTTGTAGATATTGCACCTGGTAAAAATGTCGAAGTGAATGCAACATTCCCTGAAGACTATCATGTTGAGAATTTAGCTGGAAGGGAAGCTGTATTTAAGGTTAAAGTAAACGAAGTTGGCTCCCCAATCGGGGTTAAGAGAGACGACGATTTTGCCAATAAGTTTGGTGAAAAAGACTTTGAAACTATGAAGTCTAGAATGACTAACCAAATGAAACTTGAGCTTGATTCGCGCTTAGTTCAACAAAATAAAAATACTGCATTTTCAGCGCTTTTAGAGGCAAATGACTTTGAGGTACCTGAGGGAAGTGTCTCTTCTGAAGCACATAGACTGCAGCAAGATATGGAGTCACGTATGGAGCAACAGGGAATGCCATCAAAGGGAAAGCTTCCAGCTGAAATGTTTCAAGAGGAAGCTGCTAGAAGAGTTAAACTGGGCCTACTCATCAATAAAATTGCAACTGATTCCGAAATTACAGCTGAAAAAGACTTGGTTGATGCTAAACTTAGTGAAATGTCACTACAATATGGAGAAAGTGCTCAGCAAATGATAGATTGGTACAATACCGATCCTTCAAGATTGGCCAGTATTGAATCAATTGTTGTGGAAGATTTAGTTGCTAAGCATATTGCAGAACAGGCAAAAGTAACATCGACCGAGAAAACTTTTTTAGAAATAATGAATACTCAAAATTAATATGACAATTCAAAATTTAAATCAAATTCCAATGGTTATAGAGAGCTCGGGTAGGGGTGAAAGAGCTTACGATATCTATTCGAGGCTTCTGAAAGAGCGAGTCGTTTTTTTGGTCGGACCAGTTGAGGATTACACTGCGAACGTTGTAGTAGCTCAACTGCTCTTTTTGGAGTCAGAAAACCCAGATAAAGACATACACCTGTATATTAATTCTCCTGGCGGATCTGTTTCAGCGGGTTTGGCTATCTATGATACGATGCAATTCATTAAGCCCGATATATCTACTCTATGTATTGGTCAAGCTGCTAGTATGGGTGCGCTACTTCTAACCGCTGGAACTAAAGGGAAAAGGTTTGCGCTCCCCCATGCAAGATGCATGATACATCAACCATTAGGAGGTTTTTCAGGTCAGGCCAGCGATATTGATATTCATGCTCAAGAGATTCTTAAGGTCAGAGACAATCTAAATTCAATTCTAAAGCAGCACACAGGGCAAAGTTTGAAGAATATTCAAAAAGATACTGACCGTGATAATTTTATGTCAGCTAGTGAATCAGCAAAATATGGACTTATTGATAAAGTTATTAATAAACGTTAACTTAAAGCTTAGTAATGGATAATACTGAAGATCTTAGTTGCTCCTTTTGTTCTAAAAACAAGGATGAGGTTGCTCGACTTATAGCAGGGCCTGGTGTTTATGTATGTGATGAGTGCATTGACTCTTGCTACAAACTAATTCAAGAACAAACAATTAAAGACAAAAAAAATCAGCACCAGGAATGGAACTACACGCCAAAAGATTTGTTTAATTCACTCAATGAGTATGTAATTGGCCAGTCCCATGCAAAAAAAGTTCTATCTGTCGCTGTCTATAACCACTATAAAAGGCTTAAATCTAATTATGTATCGAATGATGTCGAGCTAGATAAGTCAAATATTCTTCTTATAGGGCCTACAGGAAGTGGGAAAACTCTTCTTGCGCAATCTTTGGCAAGATTCTTAGATGTTCCTTTTGCTGTTGCAGATGCAACAACTCTAACTGAGGCTGGATATGTTGGAGATGATGTAGAAAATGTCATAAAGAGCTTGCTCTCTAAGTGTGATTTTGATCCAGAAAGAGCTGAACAAGGAATCATTTTTATTGACGAAATTGACAAAATTTCTAGACGTTCTGATTCACCATCGATTACCAGAGATGTTTCAGGAGAAGGCGTTCAACAGGCAATGTTAAAATTAATAGAAGGAACAATTGCTTCAGTCCCGCCTCAAGGAGGAAGGAAGCATCCAAATCAGGAAACCATTGACGTAGACACCTCTAAAATTTTGTTTATTTGTGGTGGAGCGTTTGATGGACTTGGAAAAGTTATAGATAGGCGTGTAGAGAAAGCCACAGGAATAGGTTTTTCTGTAAACGTAAAAGATGAGAATGATAAAAAGACTTTGACAGAACTTTACAAATTTTTAGAGCCGGATGATTTAATAAAATTTGGATTAATTCCTGAATTGGTGGGCCGTTTAACCGTCCACACCTCACTAGATGAGCTTGATGAAGAGGCTTTGATAGAAATTCTTACTAAGCCAAAAAATTCAGTTGTAAAACAGTTTCAACAATTTTTTGCAATTGAAGGTGTCAAACTTACAATTAGAAAAAATGCACTTGTTGCAATTGCAAGGTTAGCACTTAAACGGAAGACAGGTGCTAGGGGTCTAAGGGCAATTATGGAAGATCTGCTTTTAGAAACAATGTACGAGATACCGTCTAATCCAACTGCAAAGGAGGTTGTTGTTGATAAAGCAGTTGCAGAAGGGTTAAAGCAACCCGTAATTCTTCATGAGTCGAACAGTAAGAAAAGTACTATTCGCAAAGCAAGTTGATGATTTTAGTTTTTCTATGATTAAAATTTGAGTATGTCTATGGAGTTGTTTGATCGCCAAAAAGAAGCCGTTGGCCAAGGTGAACGAACGATTTTAGTCCATATAGAACTTACCTCAAGCTATCAATCGCCAGGAAGTGTTGACGAATTTAGAGAACTCGCAGCGTCTTCTGGGCTAAATATTGTAGAAACATTACAGATAAAAAGAAGTTTTACTAAAGCGCAGTATTTTATTGGAACAGGCAAGGTTGATGAGCTGGCATCGCTCGTCAGTGAAAATGATATTGAGCTCGTCATCTTTTCATTGCAGTTATCACCATCTCAAGAACGTAATTTAGAAAAAGCTTTAAAGTGCCAAGTTATGGATAGAACTGGGTTAATTCTAGACATATTTGCATTGAGGGCTAGTTCTTTTGAGGGAAAACTTCAAGTTGAGTTAGCTCAATTGAAGCATCTTTCAACGCGACTAGTTAGAGGGTGGACTCACTTAGAGAGACAAAAAGGTGGTATCGGACTTCGAGGGCCAGGTGAAACTCAGCTAGAGACCGACAAAAGGTTGATTTCATTAAGAATTAAAAACATTAATAAACGTCTTTCAAAAGTTCATAAGCAACATGACTTAGGGCGAAAATCTAGAGTCAAAAATCAGCTTCCGATGATTTCGCTTGTGGGCTATACAAATGCTGGCAAGTCAACTCTTTTCAACTTATTAACTCAGTCACAGGTTTATGCCGACGATAAGCTATTTGCGACTCTAGATTCTACTATTCGAAAAGTAATGTTGCCAGCATCTGGAGAAGCAGTAATTGCTGACACAGTAGGCTTTATACAGGATTTGCCTCATGAGTTAATTGAGGCTTTCAAATCAACATTGGAGGAAACGCGCCAGGCAAATGTATTGCTTCATGTTGTAGATGCCTCTGACCCAAATAGTAGAGACAAAATTGATCAAGTTGATAAAATTATTGAACAGATTGATGCTCAAGAAATTCCAAGAATTGTTGTGATGAATAAGATTGATGGTATAAACGACTTCAAACCAAGAATTGATAAGGATTTTGAGGGGAATATTAATCGTGTTTGGCTTTCTGCTTATACAGGTGAAGGTGTTGAGCTTCTTAATGAAGCACTTTCTCAAAGTCTCAGTGGTATGATGACCTATGCTAGCATTAAACTTGATGTTCAGTCAGCCTACATCAGAAGTGAAATACACAAAGTTGGATTTATTAATAAAGAAATAATGAATGAATTTGGGCAATGGCTACTTGAAATTAACGTGACTAGTCACTATCTAGAAAGATTATTAGATAAGCAAGGTGTTTCATTATTATGGAAGCAGAAATCACAACAGAGTCAATTGGCGTAGATAATCAATCAATACCTCTTTTGCCACTTAGAGACGTGGTAGTTTTCCCTCATACAGTTATCCCTTTGTTCATAGGCAGAAAGTCTTCAGTAAAGGCAATTACACAAGCAATGGAGGCTGATAAAAATATCTTTTTGGCTGCACAAAAGGATGAATCTATTGAAGAGCCAAGTAATAACGAACTCCATAAGGTTGGCACTTTAGCAACAATTCTTCAGCTACTCAAACTACCTGACGGAACAATCAAAGTTTTAGTTGAAGGCGTGAAGAGAGGAAAAATTGAGGAATTTATTGATTGCGGTGAGCATACTGAGGTTATCCTCAGCGATTGTACTTTGATTTTCGATGATGATACAGAAATTAAAGCAATGATGCGTCTAACGCTAGAAAATTTCGAAAAATATATTAAGCTAAGTAAAAAAATTCCTGAAGAAGTTTATAAGGTACTCAAAGAGATTACTGATATTGAGCGATTTAGTGATGTAATCATTGCAAATTTAAGCCTAAAAGTAGATGAAAAGCAAAGCCTTTTAGAGAGTGCTGAGGCAAAAGAGAGGCTCGAGGCAATTTTATCTATCCTTGAAGGTGAGTTAGATGTATTAGGTGCTGAGCAAAAAATTCAAAACAGGGTACGCAAGCAAATGGAATCCAATCAAAGGGATTATTATTTGAATGAACAAATGAAATCCATTCAAAAGGAGCTTGGAACACTTGATGATGAAAATGAAATTGAAGAACTGCAAAATAACATCAATAGGGCCAAGATGCCAAAGGAAGCAAAGAATAAGGTGCAAAGTGAGTTGAATAAACTTCAAAGGATGTCATCTCAGTCATCTGATGCATCAATAATTAGGACTTACATAGAAAATTTATGTACAGTTCCATGGAGTAAAAAAACAAAAACTAATAAAGATCTAGTCAAGGCTCAAAAAATCTTAGATGAAGATCATTATGGTTTAGATAAGGTTAAAGAGAGAATAATGGAGCATCTTGCTGTTCAAAGTCGTGTTACGCACAACAAAGCAAATATATTGTGCTTGGTTGGACCTCCTGGAGTAGGTAAAACCTCTCTGGGTGAATCAATAGCAAAGTCAGTTAATCGTAAATACGTTCGAATGGCACTTGGTGGCGTTAGAGACGAAGCAGAAATACGTGGACATAGAAGAACCTATATTGGTGCAATGCCAGGCTCTATAGTGCAAAAAATGCAAAAAGTTAAAGTAAAAAATCCACTATTTTTACTTGACGAGATAGACAAAATGGCTTCTGACTTTAGAGGCGATCCAAGTTCAGCGATGCTAGAAGTTTTGGATCCAGAACAGAACCACACCTTCAATGATCACTACTTAGAGGTTGACTATGATTTATCACAAGTGATGTTTGTTGCAACTGCCAATTCATTGAATCTGCCAGAGGCATTGGTTGATAGAATGGAGATTATTCACTTGTCTGGATACACAGAAGATGAGAAACTTGAGATTGCTAAAAGACACTTAATCGCAAAGCAAATGAAAAATAATGGGATTAAGAATTCAGAAATAGTATTCAAAGATTCTGCAATCATGGACATTATCCGCTACTACACCAGAGAGGCAGGAGTACGAAACCTTGACCGTGAGATAGGAAGTATTTGCAGGAAGGTAGTAAAAGATGTCACTCTTAAAAAACGTAAAAGTAAGGCAATCATTAATTCAAAAAGTCTTCCAAAATTTCTTGGAATGAAGAAGTTTAGATTTGGTCTTGCAGAAGAACACAATCAAATCGGTGAGGTAACAGGATTGGCTTGGACTGCAGTTGGTGGAGACTTGCTAACTATTGAAGCCTCTTCATACAAAGGCAAAGGAAAGCTTAACTATACTGGACAGCTTGGCGATGTAATGAAGGAGTCTATCCAAGCTGCAATGTCGGTAACTAGATTGCGTGCAGAAAGTCTAGGAATACCTGATGACTTTCATGAAAAGCTTGATATCCATATTCATGTACCCGACGGCTCAACTCCAAAAGATGGTCCAAGCGCTGGTGCTGCAATGTGCACTGCTCTGGTTTCAGTTCTAACTGGGCGAAAGGTTAAAGCGGCTGTTGCAATGACTGGAGAGATTACTCTTCGAGGTGAAATTACGCCTATTGGAGGGCTCAAAGAAAAACTTCTGGCTGCTATGCGTGGTGGAATCAAAACAGTCCTTATTCCTGAAGACAATGAACGTGAATTATCTGAAGTGCCTGAAAAAATCAAAAGCAAGCTTGAGATTATTAAAGTGAAATGGATTGATCAGGTGTTAGATATTGCTCTTGAAAAAGAATAAAGTCAAATTGACTAGATAAATTTAAATCAAGATTTATGCTGTCTTTGTTTGCTTAAACTTCTTTTCTAGTTTCATTGCCAGCATAAATTGCTGAATTACCATGGATCTTTTTAGTCTTTAATAATTCTTTA
>CAZEAO010000014.1:0-17376 GCA_964510245.1 uncultured Piscirickettsiaceae bacterium
TGGAAGGACTTGGAACAAGCTTTATTTCAGCAGTAATGATTATTGTTGAGTTTTTGCCAATCTTATTTGGTCTTTCTGTCGGTATTCCAATTTTCTTTTTTGGTGATTGGCAGTATGGATTAGTAGTTGGTGCTCTTATCTGGTCAGTTGGCGGCACACTTTTTTTAGTTGCTCTTGGATTAATTTTAAGACTAGTAGGTGTGGAGTATGACCTTCAAAAACAAGAAGCTGCTTATCGAAAAATACTGGTAATTGCTGAAGATGATGGAGATGTAAGACCAAAAACACTTGACGAACTATTTGATGATGTTCGCAAGATACATTTTCTAAGCTATTTGCGTTATTTGTATTTTAATATTGGTAACATTGCTTACCTTCAATTAAATGTGTTGAGTGCTTATGTTTTCCTTGCTCCGGCAATTGTTGCTGGTGCTGTAACTTTAGGAGTAATGCAACAAATCATTAGAGCATTTGGAAGAGTCGAAGGAAGTATGCAATACTTATTAAAGGCATGGCCTACTATCATTGAACTTGCTAGTGTCTATAAGCGCTTAAGAGAATTTGAAAACCAAATTGAAGCAATGAATGAACCAGTAACTGAGTAGTTATTCAGTTAATGATTGGCCCATTTTAAGATCTTGATTAGCCTCAAGATTTAACCTTGGCGAGTCTTGCGGTAGAATTAGAATAACAGTCGAGCCCATATTGAATCGGCCCAGCTCATCGCCTTTAGAAATTTTGATCTGGCGGCCTTCATAATTATATGTTTTTACTAACTTAGTGTACGGAGGAGTTATTTGTCCTGCCCATGTTGTCTCCATTGAACCAACAAATATAGCGCCCACCAACACTAATGCCATTTCACCAAAATCTGTATCAAACAGACACACAAGTCTTTCGTTTCGAGCAAAAACATTGTTAATGTTGTTGACCGTATTTTGGTTTACTGAAAAGAGATTTCCAGGAATATATCTCATTGATTTCAAAATGCCATCGCATGGCATATGAATACGATGATAATCCTTAGGTGATAAATATATTGTTAAGAAGCTTCTGTAATGATTATTTTGCTCATTATCGGCAAGCAACGAGGCAACTGAATATTGTTTACCTTTTGCCTGAAGGATCATTGAATTTTCAATGTTTCCAGCCTGAGATACGACCCCATCAACTGGAGAAATTAATTTTGATTGAGATATTGGTCTTAAACCCTTCTTAAGTGGTCTCGTAAAAAAATCATTGAAATGGCTATAGTCGCTTATATTTTCAATCTCTGCCTCACTCAAATCAACCTTGTATTTTGAAACAAACCAAGCAGTAAAGGTATTTTTAATCCATGGTGATTTAATTCTTGCAAATCGAAACATTAGCCTCGATAAAAGATGCTGAGGCAATAAAAACTGAATGAGAGACATTAGGTAAGCTTATCAAGAATGAAGCTAACTGCATTCTTAAAATCAATTTCAGATTTATCTGATTGCGTCCTTGATTTGTATTCCAGTTTTCCGTTATCAGCATGTGTATCACTAATAACTATACGATGTGGGATTCCTAGAAGTTCAGAATCTGCAAACATGATTCCAGGTCTCTCTTTTCGATCGTCCAATAATACATCAATACCTTCTGTTTGACAGTCTTGATATAGCTGATCTGCTAAAGCTTTGACTCGAGATGATTTATTGTAATTTATTGGAACAATAGCAAGCTCAAAAGGTGCTATCGCTTGAGGAAAAATAATGCCTCTGTCATCATGGTTCTGTTCAATACTTGCTGCAATTATTCTAGTCACACCAATGCCATAGCAGCCCATATTCATATTAACTGCCTTTCCATCCTCTCCTATGACATTAGCATTCATTGAATCTGAATATTTAGTGCCAAGTTGAAAAATGTGGCCTACCTCAATTCCTCTTTTGATTTCAATTTTACCCTTACCGTCAGGTGATGGGTCACCTGCAACAATATTTCGAATGTCACATGGCGTCATCTTTTTTACATCTCTTTTCCAATTAACTCCGACAAAATGTTTATCATTTTCGTTAGCACCGCAAACAAAATCTGATAAGGAGGCGGCTGCATAATCAACACAAATAGGTATATCTAGATTCACAACACCTATAGACCCAAAAGAACAACCTAATTTTTTAACGACTTCATCTTCATCTGCCATTTGAATAGGCTGCATAATCCCATCAATTTTGGAAGCTTTTACCTCATTAAGTTCATGGTCACCTCTCAACACAAGTGCAACTAGATTTTCATCAACACCCTTAACGACAAGGGTTTTTATTGAGTTATTAGGGTCAACCTTTAATAAATTACAAACATCGCCAATAGTTTTTACACCTGGAGTTTCTACCAGGCTCAAATCTTCTTTTGGAGAATCTGGCTCTCCTTGAGGAAGAGTTTCGGCACGCTCAATATTTGCAGCATAGTCAGAACTATCTGAAAAGCATATAGCGTCTTCACCAGATTCAGCGAGCACATGAAACTCATGGGAACTGTCACCACCGATTGCCCCTGAATCAGCCAAAACAGGTCGATAATCCAAGCCAAGTCTATCAAAAATATTACAATAAGTTTGATGCATTACTTGGTAAGTTTCGCCCAAAGATGACTCGTCCATATGGAATGAGTATGCATCCTTCATAATAAACTCTCTAGAGCGCATCACTCCAAAACGAGGTCGGATCTCATCTCTAAATTTTGTTTGTATTTGGTAAAAATTAATGGGAAGCTGTTTGTAACTTCTGATGTATTGTTTAGCAATGTTAGTAATAACCTCTTCGTGCGTTGGACCCATGCAAAAATCTCGATCGTGTCTATCTTCAAATCGAAGTAACTCTGGACCATACTCTTCCCATCTTTTTGACTCTTGCCAAAGCTCAGCTGGCTGGGCTACGGGCATTAGTAATTCTAATGCTTTCGATTTATTCATCTCTTCTCTAATGATTTTTTCAACTTTTTGGATAATCTTGAGCCCAATTGGTAAATAAGAGTATATTCCTGACGCAAGCTTAGAGATTAATCCAGCCCTTATCATTAGTTGGTGCGATATGATCTGAGCATCATTCGGCGCCTCTTTAACTGTTGAGATTAAAAAATCACTGCTTTTCATATAAAATGCATTTATACCAAATAAATAATTTGATTTTACCTAATGCCTGATTTTCAAACTTTATTAATTTATATTATTCCATTGCTTTTCGCAATTACTCTTCATGAGGCTGCTCATGGCTGGGTAGCAAGTAAACTCGGCGATCACACAGCAAGGATGATGGGAAGGGTTACTTTGGACCCTACCAAACACATTGATCCAATTGGAACCATTGCAATTCCTTTGGTTTTATTACTCTCCTCATCAGGGTTTATTTTTGGATGGGCGAAGCCTGTTCCTATTAACTTTAATGCGCTTCGTTCAGGAAAAAACGGCATGATTTGGGTTGCTTTAGCTGGACCCGGCGCCAATATGTTTATGGCAATTTGTTGGCTTTTTGTTATGATTGTTGCGATTAAAATGAATATCGCTGTATTAATTGAAATGGGTCGCGTAGGGATACTTGTCAATTGTGTTTTAGCTGTCTTTAATCTTTTACCCATTCCTCCTCTGGATGGCTCTAGGGTAATTAGCGCCCTCCTGCCAAATCGACTAGCATATCAGTACAATCAGTTAGAACAGTATGGTCTTTATATACTTCTAGGTTTAATGTTTCTAGGAGGTTTTAATTATTTGGTAAGGCCTTGGGTTGAATTAATTTTGGGTTGGTTTCAGTATGCTCTAGTTATTCTAGGATGAACAACTAAGCTCAAGGTTTTTAGCCCAATCAGGAGCCTCACTGTCATATGAATCATAGCCATCGTGACTCTCAAAAGGTTTTTCTAGCAACCTAAACAGAATGTCAATTTCATCATAATTGTTTAAATCTTCAGCTTTTCTAATTGCCACTTCAGCCAAATAATTACGAAGAATATATTTTGGATTAACCTGATTCATTCGCTCTAAACTTTGAGTTAAATTTTCTTCTTTGTTAATCCGTGTTTGATAGTCTTTAAACCAAGAATCAAAGCTATCTCCTAATGTATTCTGCTGATTTAATAACTGTCTCATTGATCTGTGGTAGTCTTTATTGTTGATATATAGAAGCTCTAAAAAGTTATTAATGAGGGCATTATCACCTTTATCCAGAATTATTAATCCAAACTTGCTTCTCATCAAATAAGAATATTCTTCGACCAATTTTTTTTCATATAAAGTCAAGGCTTCTTTTAACTGATCTTTTGGAACAATCGAATTTAGTGCATCTGCGAGACGCTGAAGATTCCATAATGCCACTGAAGGCTGCCTTTCAAATGAGTATCTACCTTGAGTATCTGAATGGTTACAAATGAAGCCTGGATTATAGGTTTCCATAAAACTAAACGGACCGTAGTCGATAGTCAGACCTAAAATTGACATGTTGTCGGTATTCATAACCCCATGAGAAAAGCCTTGAGCTTGCCACCTTGCAATCATTAACGCTGTTGATTGAATGACCTTCTTAAATAAACCTAAATAGTCTCCTTGATTTAGATCAGGCATGTAATGTTGGATGACAAAATCAGCTAATTTTTTCACATTTTTATTTTGACCCTTGGATGCAAAATATTCAAAGTGGCCGAATCTGATATGGCTCTCTGAGACCCTAGTGACTATTGCTGCATTTTCAATGTGCTCTCTATAAACTTGAGTATTACTGGCAACAATTGCCAGGGCATTGGTAGTTGGAATATTTAGTCCTTGCATGGCTATTGAGCATAGATATTCACGGATACTGGAACGTAGAACTGCTCGACCATCAGCACCCCTAGAAAATGGTGATGTTCCGGCTCCTTTGAGAGAGAGCTCGTATCCATTTGCCTCACCAATAAGACATGAACGACCATCTCCAAGCTGAGGCACAAAGTAACCAAATTGATGTCCTGCGTAGACCGTGGAAATAGGACTTTCTTCAGCTAGTTGCTGTTCACCCGAACAGATTCCTTTTAACTCTTCATCCTCTAGTTTAAGGTTTAATTCTTTCTTAAGACTCTCGTTTAGATGAATTAAAGAAGTATTTTCAAGTTTTTGAGTTTCAACATGAGAAAAGAAATCAACGCCTAAATCTTTAAATTTAAGAGAGTTTTTCATTTAATATATCATTAACCTGTTTCGGGTTGGCTTTGCCTTGGGAAGCCTTCATAACTTGACCAACCAAAAAACCTAAAAGCTTCGTATTGCCATTTCTATATTGTTGAACTTGGTCAGAGTTGTTTGCTATAACCTCATCAATCATGGACTCAATAGTGCTAGTATCTGTCATCTGCTTTAAGCCTTGTTTCTCAATAATTTCATCTGCACTTCCATTACCATCCCACATTAATTTAAAAACATCTTTAGCGATTTTCCCAGAGATAGTATTATCAGAAATTCTTGAAATTAATAGATATAACTCGTCAGCAGAAATCGGTGAGTCTGCTATTTCTACTTGATTCTTGTTTAGAGCTGCTGAGAGCTCTCCCATAATCCAATTGGCTGTCATTTTGGCGTCTGCACCTTGATTAATAATTGTTTCAAAGTAGTCAGCGAATTCTTTTTGCGAAGTGAGAATCTCGGCATCATACGAACTTAACCCTAATGACTCGACAAACCTTAATTTTTTTTCAGTTGGCAACTCAGGTAAGTCTCTTTTAATCTCCAAAAGAAGTTCATCGCTTATCGCTACAGGGAGTAAGTCTGGATCCGGAAAATATCTATAATCGTTAGCCTCTTCCTTTGATCTCATTGACCTCGTTTCATTTTTAATTGAATCATAGAGTCTTGTCTCTTGAACAACTGAGCTGCCCTCTTCCAAAATATCAATTTGCCTGTCAACTTCTAAGTTAATTGCCTTCTCTAAAAACTTGAATGAATTAATATTTTTTAATTCAGCCCTTGTACCAAGCTGTTCACCTTTTTTTCTAACAGAGACATTGGCATCACATCGAAAAGAGCCTTCTTGCATATTGCCGTCACAAATATCGATATACTGGACCAAGGCATGAATTTTTTTAGCATATGCAACTGCCTCTTTTGCGCTTCTCATATCAGGCTCTGAAACAATCTCTAGAAGGGGCGTGCCTGCTCGGTTCAGATCGATTGCTGTGTAATTGTCATATAAATCATGAATTGATTTTCCTGCATCCTCTTCCAGATGAGCACGTGTAATACCAATTCTTTTACTTTCTCCATCATCTAATGCTATTTCAATTGAACCATTTCCTACGATAGGTATTTCAAACTGAGAAATTTGATAACCTTTTGGGAGGTCAGGATAAAAATAATTTTTACGTGCAAAAATAGAGTTTTTATTAATAGTTGCATCAACAGATAACCCAAACCGAAGCGCCATATTGACTACTTCTTGATTTAAAACTGGAAGGACTCCAGGAAAGCCGAGATCGACAGCACAGGCTTGAGTATTTGCTTTAGAACCAAAAGCAGTGGAAGCACCTGAAAAAATTTTTGATTTCGTTTTTAATTGTGAGTGAATTTCAAGCCCAATTACAGTTTCCCAAGTCATCAAGAGCTCCTTATTGATCTTGTGGAGAAGAATTATGCCAATCAGTATTCATCTGAAATTGATGAGCTGTATTTAACAATAGTTCTTCAGACCAGTGATTACCAATTAATTGAAGTCCAACTGGCAAATTATCTGAAAAGCCAGCTGGAATACTCATACCTGGAAGACCAGCTAAATTAACAGAAAGAGTGTATATATCAGCCAAATACATCGACACTGGATCCTTAACTGATCCTAAATCAAAGGCGGCAGTAGGTGAAACAGGACCCATAATTACATCAACATCTTTAAACGCTTTTTTAAAGTCCTTACTAATCAACTGTCTCACTTTTTGAGCTTTAAGGTAGTAAGCATCATAGTAACCGGATGATAATGCATAAGTGCCAATCATGATTCTCCTTTTTACCTCTTCTCCAAAACCTTCGGAGCGTGATCTTAAGTATAAATCATTTAAATCTTTTGGATCTTCACAACGATAACCATACCTTACCCCATCAAACCTAGAGAGATTTGAAGAACATTCACATGGAGCGACAATATAGTAAGCTGGTATGGTGTGAATTGAATTAGGTAGTGAAACCTCTTGAACCTTAGCTCCCATCATTTCATACTCTTTAATGGCCTTCATGACCACCTTTTCTACACCCTTATCTAAGCCATCAGAAAAGTACTCTTTTGGAAGGCCAATCTTTAAACCACTAACCTTATTATTCAAACATTGAGTATAGTCAGGAACTGGTATGTTTGCGCTGGTAGAATCATTAGTATCAAAGCCAGCCATTGCATTTAAAACTATTGCAGCATCTTCGGCTGTGCGAGTCAATGGTCCCGCCTGATCTAAGCTTGAAGCGTAAGCAATCATTCCATAACGAGAGATTCTTCCGTAAGTTGGCTTTAGGCCTGTTATGCCACATAAGCTAGCTGGTTGACGAATACTGCCTCCAGTATCAGTCCCAGTTGCAAAAGGTGAAATGCGAGCTGCTACTGCAGCAGCAGAACCCCCTGAAGAGCCGCCAGGAACTTTTCCGATATCCCAAGGGTTTTGTACAGGACCAAAATATGAATTCTCATTTGAAGAACCCATTGCAAATTCATCCATGTTTGTCTTTCCAAGCATGACCATATTTTCAGCATTCAGCTTTTCAGTTAGGGTTGCATCATAAGGAGAGATAAATGAATCTAGCATTTTGGAACCAGCTGTTGTCTTTACACCTTTTGTGCAAAAAATATCCTTGTGCGCATAGGGGATGCCTGTTAGAGGGTTATTATTGCCTTTGGCTATTTTTTTATCTGCCTCTTTCGCCTGAGAAAGAGCCTTCTCACTCGTTACTGAAATAAAAGCATTTAGTTCTGAATCATTGATTCTATTCAAATAGTGTTTTGTAAGCTCTAAGGAAGAAAATTCCTTGTTTTTTAGGCTTTTAATTTGCTCAGCAATGGTTAGATTATGCATGATTATTCGATTACCGTTGGCACAAGAAAATGACCCTTTCCGGTCTTTGGAGCGATTGATTGAAATTCTTCAGACAAATCTTCTTCTGTTACATTATCTTCCCTTAAGCGCTGAGACATTTCAAGTGGGTGCGCCATTGGCTCTATTTCTCCAGTGTCTATTTCAGCCAGTTTGTCCATCAAGCTCAAAATATTATTGAGTTCAGCAGTAGATTGTTCTATCTCTGAGTCTTCAATATTTAGCCTAGCTAAATAGGCAATTTCCTTAACTTTATTATTATCTAGTGACATAGTTAAATTAAGTTAATGACAAAAACTTTCAACAACATTATTGAAATTTTCTTTTGAATACGAGCCAGTCAGGTATGAATCTCCAATACTTTTAAGTAAGACTAATCGTATCTCTCCATCAATAGACTTTTTGTCTAATGACATTGCATTTATCAGAGTTTTGCTATCAACATCCTTGTTGATGGATATAGGCAAACCAGCTTTTGATAATATATTTTGAATGCGTAAAGTGTCTTCTTGAGTTAAATGACCTTCAGCCATTGATAATACAGAAGCCATAACCATACCAATAGAAACAGCTTCTCCATGCAAATACACTCCATAACCAAATGTATTTTCAATACCATGGCCAAATGTATGTCCTAAATTTAGTAGCGATCTTTTTCCTTTTTCAAATTCATCAAGCGCAACGATATTAGCTTTATCCTCACAAGAGCGAAATACAATATCAACAATCAAATCTTTTTTACGACCCATAATTGATTCAATATTAACCTCTAACATTGAGAGAAAGTCTGCATTACCAAGAAGCCCATACTTGATAACCTCGGCCATTCCAGCTGCAAATTCACGGTTACTCAATGTATCTAAAGTATCAACATCAATGATAACTGCTTTTGGTTGATAAAAAGCACCTATCATATTTTTACCTAAATCATGATTAACTCCCGTTTTTCCTCCAACGCTCGAATCAACTTGTGAAAGAAGTGTTGTTGGAACCTGAATAAAATTGACACCTCTCTGGTACGAGGCTGCAGCAAAACCAGTAATATCGCCAACTACGCCCCCACCTAAGGCAATCAAGGTAGAACTTCTATCAAACTTAGATTTCAAAAGCAAATCAAAAACTTTATTAACTGTCTCTAACGTTTTAAACTGTTCTCCGTCAGGCAATATGACAGATTCAACAATATAGTCATCCAGCAGATTTGAAAGCTTTTCTAAATATAATGGCGCAATGGTTGTATTTGTAACAATCATCACTTGTTGACCATGAATATGCTCTGAAAAAATATACTTTAATGATAATAAGTCTCCACCAATATAGATTGGATAGGACTTTGAGCCGAGTTCAACATTTAGAATTTTTGGATTATCTGTCATTAAACAAATACCCTATTTTCACCGTCTCCAGATACATTTTCAATACAACGCCCACATAAATCCTCGTAAGCCTTATTTTGACCGATTTCAGGACGATGATGCCAACAACGAACACATTTTTGATGATCGCTTTTACTTACTTTAATTGCAAGTGAACTATCAATCTCTTTCGCGTCATCAGGCTTATCTGATAGTTGATAAAGATTAGAATCTGAAGTTATAAAGACAAATCTTAATTCGTTCTTAAGTTCAAATAAAGTCTTATATTTAACTTGATCGCAATAAATATCAACTTCAGCGTCAAGTGATGAACCGATGACTTTATTACCTCTCATCTCCTCAAGCTCTTTTCGTAAATGGGTATTAATGTCTCTGGAAGCTTCAATAGCTGGACTATCAAAATTACCCACTAGTCCTTCATACCATGTTTGTAAAAAGATACTCTCTTTATTCGAACCTGGTAAAAACTGCCAAACTTCTTCCGAAGTAAAAGAAAGAATTGGAGCCAACCATCTAACCATAGCTTGAGATATATGAAACAATGCACTTTGAGCAGACCTTCTAGCCAAAGAATTGGTCTGAGTAGTGTATTGCCTATCTTTAATGATGTCTAAATAAAACCCTCCAAGATCATTGGTACAAAAATTAAGAACTGCTTTCATTACAAAATGAAAATTATAATTATCATATTCAGTAATTACATTTTGCTGCAAATCAAACGTTTTAGAGACAATCCAACGATCTAAAACAAGCATCTTTTCAATATTTACTAGATCTTTAGCTGGATCAAATCCTTGCATATTTGCTAGCATAAAGCGCATAGTATTTCTAATTCTTCTATAACTATCTGCGCTGCGATTAAGAATCTCATCTGAAACTGTCATTTCTCCTGAGTAATCAGTGCTCCCTATCCAGAGCCTTAATATATCAGCACCTAACGAGTTGACAACTTTTTGAGGTGGTATCACATTGCCAAGAGACTTGCTCATCTTATGTCCATTTTGGTCAACCGTAAAGCCGTGAGTTAAAACCTGCTTATATGGCGCCCTCTCATTGATTGCACATGAGGTTAATAGAGAAGATTGAAACCAACCACGATGCTGATCTGAACCCTCTAGGTACATATCAGCAACATCACTTAGATAGTCACTTGCATTTAAAACAGCATAATGGCTAACGCCTGAATCGAACCAAACATCCAGAGTATCAGTTGTTTTTTCATAATCCTCTGCCTCTGATCCTAAAACCTCTTCAGCTTTCAATTTAAACCAAGCTTCAATTCCTTCAACCTCAATTTTTTTGGCCACAACTTCAAACAAAGAATCAGTATCTGGATGCAATTCACCAGTATTTTTATTAACAAATAAAGTAATTGGCGAACCCCAATATCTTTGACGAGAAATACACCAGTCTGGCCTATTTCCAACCATCAACTCAATGCGCTTTTGACCCCAGCCTGGTATCCATTTAACATTTAGTATTTCTTCATTAACTCTATCCCTTAAGTTCTTTTTAGTCATTGAGACAAACCATTGCGGTGTAGCTCTAAAAATCACTGGAGTCTTATGTCTCCAGCAATGAGGATATGAGTGTGTAATTGGCTCATGTTTAATCAGCGTACCCTGACTTTTAAGCATTTCAATGATAGTTGAGTTAGCTTTAAAGATAAACTCTCCTGAAATACCCTTAGTTGACGCAATAAATACCCCTTTACCATCCACTGGACACTCAACAGGAAGATTATATTTTAGACCAACAACATAGTCATCTTGACCATGTGCAGGTGCAGTGTGAACTGCTCCAGTACCTGTATCCGTTGTGACATGTTCACCTAGTATTATTGGAACCTCCTTGTCATAAAAAGGGTGTTGGAGCATAATTCCTTCAAGTTCATCGCCCTTGTAAACCTTGTTTAATTTTTTATAACTTTGAACACCGTATCTCTCAAGCGACAACTCTAGCAAATCCTCTGATAAAAGATACAAACTCTCTCCAACATCTACAAGAATATAATTTAGCTCTGGGTGCAATGAAACTGCTTCATTTGCTGGCAAAGTCCAAGGCGTAGTTGTCCAAATAATTACAGATACTGGCTTGTCTTCTCCAAAAAAATCCCCTTTAACTTTAAAAGCTACATCGACAGTGTCAGAGCCTTTGTCCTTATAATCAACTTCAGCTTCAGCAAGCGCAGAAGAACATTCAGTACACCAATGAACTGGTTTAAAGCCTTTTGATAGGTGGCCATTTTTTACAATCTTGCCAAGAGAACGAACAATATCAGCTTCGTATTTGAAATTTTTTGTTAAGTATGGGTTATCCCAATCACCCAAAATTCCTAATCTCTTAAAATCAACCTTTTGTTTTTCAATCTGCTTATCCGCATATTCTCTACACGCGGCTCTGAATTCATCAGCATTAATTTTATGTCCAACTTTGCCTTTCTTTTTTTCAACCATATGCTCTATAGGGAGACCGTGACAATCCCATCCTGGTACATAAGGAGCATCAAAACCAGATAAAGTTTTGCTCTTCACAATAACGTCTTTGAGTACTTTATTGACAGCGTGGCCAATATGAATATCGCCATTCGCATATGGAGGTCCATCATGCAAGACAAATAGAGGTCTACCATTAAATTTGTTTCGAATTTGCTGGTTTATATCCTGATCTTCCCATTCCTTGAGAAAACCACCCTCTCGGTTTGCTAAGTTGGCCTTCATAGGGAAATCTGTGGCTGGCAGGTTTAAGGTATTTTTATAGTCAGACATTCTGGCTGTTATTTTTTGAATCTAAAAGCGCCATTATACTTGACACATAGGCTATATCAAGATTGATAACGCCTCGAGAATGCAAATTTAAACGAGCAGAAAAAACAATTTTAAGTCTATAAGTTAACAGACTTCATGAGCGCTTGAACTTGTTTTGGTTTTAGATATTCTGATTGATTTGCTCTTAACTTATCGGGTAACCTAATATCACTAAAACGAGTCCTAATTAATCGAGAAACTTTAAAATCTAAAGCCTCCCATAGTCTTCTGACTTCTCTCTTTCTTCCTTCTCTGACAACCACATGGTACCAACGGTTAGCTCCTTCACCACCGCCAATAGTTATCCTATGAAACTTAGCAAATCCATCCTCTAGCTCTATACCCTTGGTCAGCTTTTTAATATGTTCGTCCTCGACCTTACCTAAAACGCGAACGGCATACTCTCGATCAATTTCAGAACTGGGATGCATCAGTTTATTAGCTAAATGCCCATTATTTGTAAATAGCAATAAACCTGAAGTGTTCAGATCTAAACGACCAACCATAACCCATCGAGTATTTTCTGGCAAAAAATCAAAGACACTCTTTCGTCCTTCTTCGTCCTTGTTGGAACAAATAATCCCAGCCTGCTTATTTAGAACTAAAACTTTTGTTTCTTCTTCAGAGTAACGTCCGAGATCAATCAGCCTTCCGTCAATAGTAACTTTGTCGTTTATGGTCGCCTTAGTGCCAAGCTTAGCCTCTTGATTATTAATTGAAACCCTACCTTGGGAAATTAATCTTTCTGCCCAACGTCTTGAGCCATACCCGGCATTAGCAATGAGTTTTTGCAATCTTTGAGACATTGCTTAAAAACCTTCCCTTAGTAGGTAATCCCCATAGCGTCTCTAACCTCTTCCATTGTGCTTTTAGCTACAACTCGAGCTCTCTCGGAACCTTCAAAGATTATTTCTTGAATGAGATTAGGGTTAGACTCGTATTTCGCTACCTCCTCTTGAATTGGCTCTAATTCAGCAATAATTGAGTCTGAAACGGGTTTTTTACACTCTATGCAGCCAATCTTTGCTTTTGTACAGCCATCCTTAACCCAGTTAAGAGTTTCATCCGAAGAGTATATTTGATGCATTTGCCAAACTGGGCATTTGTTAGGGTCACCTTTGTCAGTTAACTTGATTCGAGCTGGATCAGTTGGCATTCTATTAACTTTTTGCTTAACGGTTTCAGGCTCTTCCCTCAAAGAAATTGTATTATTGTAGGATTTTGACATTTTTTGACCATCAAGACCTGGCATTTTAGATGCTTCAGTTAAAAGCGCTTCCGGTTCAGTCAATATAATTTTGCCTAAACCTTCAATAAAGCCTTGGAGCCTCTCTCTATCTCCAAGAGTAATGTTTTGTTGCTCTGCAAGTAGAGCTTTTGCTTTAACAAGTGATTCATCATCACCAGTTTCTTGATATTTTTTTCTGAGCCCTCTATATAACTTTGACTGTTTCTTGCCCATTTTGCTGATTGCTGCCTCAGCTTTTTCTTCAAAATCAGGCTCCCTTCCATAAACATAGTTAAATCGCCTTGCCACTTCTCTTGTAAATTCAACGTGTGCTACCTGATCTTCACCTACAGGAACTAATCCTGCTTTGTACATCAATATGTCAGCGCTCTGTAAAAGTGGATATCCCAAAAAGCCATAAGTCGAGAGATCTTTGGATTTTAGTTTTTCTTGCTGATCTTTAAATGACGGAACTCGCTCTAACCAGCTCAATGGGGTAGTCATTGAAAGCAACAAATGAAGCTCAGCATGCTCAGGCACTTTGGACTGTACAAATAGCGTTGCTGTATTAGGGTTGAGGCCAGTTGCAAGCCAATCAACAATCATATTTGACACATTGTTTTCTAAATCAATTCTGTCTGAATAGTGTGTTGTGAATGCATGCCAGTCTGCCACAAAATAGTAAGAGTCGTACTCATTTTGAAGTTTTGCCCAATTCTTGAGGACTCCATGATAATGCCCCAAATGAAGATGCCCTGTTGGACGCATCCCGGACAATACGCGATGATCTTTCATTGTATTTTTATAATTGTTTATCGTTGAGTGTCATTATCCCACAGTTTGACTGTAACTTTCCAAACCATCCAACACTAGATTATCAAAGAAATTTATTGAGCTAGGTAAGTCTTCCTTTATTTCATTAACAATGCCTCCACAAATTACAACCACTCCATCAGAAAAATTAACTTTGAATTTATTGATTTGGTCATTTATTGCCGATACGAGCATTGCTTGAGTGCCATTTTTCCAGGCATTTGAAGTATCACTTGCCAGACTGGAATCATGAATCGAAAGATCACTCATTTCAAACTTTAGAAAACTTTTTCTAAGAGATTTAAGGCCAGGCATGATTAGGCCGCCTTTGTGCAACCCATCCCTATCTACGACATCAAAAGTCATTGCACTTCCTACGTCAATTACAAGAATAGGTTTGTCTGGAAATTTCTTCATCGCAGCAAGCATTGCACAAAATCTATCTGACCCAAGACTAGATGAATCTTTATATGATAGTGTTAGTTTATCAAATTGTTCTTGAGAGTGAACTATATTAACTGTATTGAATTGATTTTTTAATTCATCAACAATGTTTTGATGGGCAACAACGCTGACCCAAGCAATATCTGCATGAGACAACGTTGTTGATACAAAATTTTCTATTTTTTCTGAACAAACCTTTGAATCAGGTGTCCGCCATTTGATAGCAGAGTTTCCAATATCAATAAAGAGGTTAGATCGGGACATCAAAAAGTGCCGAATTAATCCAGAGATGAGTCAAAATACTGGCAGCATATCCTAGTGCGATTGCCCAAATCCATTTCAGGTGAGATACAAACGTATAGTAACCCTTAGATTGGCCCATTAAAGCAACACCGGCAGCAGACCCAATTGAAAGTAAGCTTCCACCTACTCCTGCAGTTAAAGTAACAAGTAACCATTGACCCAATGACATATCAGGAGTCATAGTAAGGACCGCAAACATCACCGGAATGTTGTCCACAATCGCAGATAAGATTCCTACCAATATGTTGGCATAGGTTGCCCCTAACTCAACATACATGGCTTCAGACACAAGAGCCAAATAACCCATAAAGCCGAGACCACCAACACTTACAATAACGCCGAAAAAGAATAATAGAGTATCCCATTCTGCTCTTGAAACCATCCTAAAAATATCAAATCTTTCAGATTTTTCCTTACTTGAGTTGCTGAGCTTAACAAAGTAACTAACTATCATCAGATAACCTAAACCTGTCATCATTCCCATTGCCGGCGGAAGGTGAAGGTAGTTATGAAAACTTACCGCAGTAGCAATCGTTATCAAAAACAAAACTGTGATTAAAATACCGCCAGTTTTGATATCAACATTTTCATTCAACGCTTCAGGCTTTTCATTATTAATTGCAAAATGCATAATTGCTGCAGGTATAAGATAGTTAACGGCTGACGGCACAAACAGAACAAAAAACTGCTGAAAATCGACTAATCCTTTCTGCCACACCATCAATGTTGTAATGTCTCCAAACGGACTAAAGGCACCGCCCGCATTTGCTGCTACAACAATGTTGACAAATCCAATTGAAATAAATCGAGCATTCCCAGCACCAACTGCCATAACAACCGCACCCATGACTAAGGCAGTGGTTAAGTTGTCTGCAATAGGAGACATAAAGAATGCCAAAATTCCAGTTAACCAAAAAAGCTGCCTGTAACTAAAACCTCTAGAAATCAACCAAACCTTTAATTTATCGAAAACGAGACGCTCTCTCATAGACTCGATATAGGTCATTGCAACTAAAAGAAAGAGGAAGAGTTCAGCGAACTCCAAAAAGTTGTGTCTTACTGCAGCCTCTACAACATGAGGCATGCCGTTAGAGGCATAAACCCAGCCAATAATTGCCCATATAATTCCGGCGGCTAAAATCACCGGTTTTGACTTACGGAGATGAGTGAATTCTTCTACCATCACAAAGAGGTATGCAATAACAAAAACTATTAATGCAAGATAGCCCGCTATATGACCTGTTAGATCAAGACTTGGAGAAGTAGAAGCAGCAAAACTTAGGCCTGGAAGCAAGCCAATCAATATCGTAATTATTTTATTCATTGTTTATTATTTCTAAGGTTGGTCCATGTTCATTGTTAAGTGTAATTTTATTGTCTTTAAGCTCAGTATCCAACGTCGCTAAGCAATAAAATTTCGAACCGTATTTTACCTTAGATATAACGATTCCACTACCCTTATATCGATCACCTCTCGCCTTCGCTGTACTCGAAGAAGCACAATATAGATTATCACCAATTTGCATTTCAGATTCAGACTGAAAGGAAAATAAGCGGCGCTTTGCATCACCCAAATAATGAAGCCTTGCTACGACTTCTTGACCTGGATAACATCCTTTTGAAAAATTTACGCCAACTTCATCAATATCCAAATTAAGCATTTGAGGAACTAATTTCTCACTAGTATTCAAAAATATTTCAGGAATTTTCCAGTCGATAAATGCTTTTGCCCATTCATCATCATTATTTTTATCTAGATTAACCTCTTCTGATGAAATAATTAATATTGACAAATTTTCATTTATTGAATATGAATTAGCATGTTTTTCATTAATTAAACCTATCTGTTTATATTGTTTTGAAATATCCTCAATTAATACATCTGACATAATGACAAACATTTGAAGCCTTGTCATTACTTTTTCTACTAAATCAGCTGGAAAAGACAGAAAAAAACCTCCCTTTGAGCGCATTACCCAAAAAAGAGCAATTACTTTACCTTGATGCTGGCAATAGGCATTTAATTGCACTTCAGAATTATTGATCTTAAGAATGTCATTACTAAATTGATTTTGAAGGAAAGTTTCAGCATCTGAGCCTGAAATTTTCAACAAAGCACGGCTATTTAATAGTATGTTCATTATTAATTACGAATCTTATAATCTGAATATTTTAATCACTTTCAATTCAATATATTCTATTAGACATAAAAAAACCCAAGGCAAGCCTTGGGTTTTAATATCAACTTATTCCTAAGTCAACTGTTAAATCTAAATCAAGATTTAGAATGAAACAGAAGCTTTAAGTGTAAGTGAACTATCAAACGTGTTATACGTTGCAGCTAGAGCAGCACCTG
>CAZEAO010000015.1:0-16677 GCA_964510245.1 uncultured Piscirickettsiaceae bacterium
GCCAGCATAAATTGCTGAATTACCATGGATCTTTTTAGTCTTTAATAATTCTTTAGATGCAAGCTCAAAGGCCTTATCCCAACTTACTGAAATAAAATTATCTCGTCCTCTATTTCCATCACTTTTACAATTATTATCTAACCAGCCCTTTCTTACATAAGGTTGTTTTATTCTTAGCTCATCATTGGCGGCATCAGCTAAACCCAATCCAAACTTTGTAGGCGAGGAATCTAATTCCCAGCTATTTAATTTTATTTTTTTATTTTCATCTACTGAAAATTTATAAGTTCCCCAGTGAGTGCTTACATAATTTGACATTAGATATAGTCGAGCTTCATTCTTGAGTTATTTCAATTTTAACATTATGTTTCAATGTAATAATTTATTAATAAGCTTCCAATTTAGTAATGTAATTCAAAAAAATAATTTTATATTCATTCTATTTTTATTATTTTTTTTGAGAGCTTTGCATAATAAAAACCATCATAACTGCTAAGAGGTAGCTGCTGTTTTCCAATAGTTCCTTCGCCCCAAGAAATGCCAATATCTTCATGTTTGGCATCTTTATATTTATCAAGAAAGTCTAATATTTGGTTTTCATTTTCATCTTTAAGTATGGAGCAGGTGGCATAGAGTAGAACTCCACCGGGTTTAAGTAGGCTCCAGAGATTTTCGAGAATTTTTGTTTGAATTTTAGTCACTTGAGTAACATCTCTTAATTTTCTTAAAAGTTTGATATCTGGATGTCTTCGAATCACACCAGTTCCTGAACAAGGAGCGTCAATCAAAATTTTATCAAAGAGCTTTTTATTCCACCAGGTCTTTTTGGCGGCATCTCCCTTAATAACTGTTACATTATTTATCTTTAGTCGATTCATATTTTCGTAAACCTTTTTGATTCTTAATCCGTCACTATCAAGCGCAATAATATCTGCTTTTGGACAAAGCTCAGCAAGGTGGGTTGTTTTTCCTCCAGGTGCACAGCAAGCATCAAGGATATATTCTCCTTTTTTAGGAGAAATTAGATGCGCTGCTAACTGAGCTGAAATGTCTTGAACGTAGCATGAGCCATTTTCAAAGTCAGGTAATTTATGAACATTAACTGCATCTGAAATAATGAGAGCTTGAGGCACAATATCAGATGTTTGACTTAAAATATCTTGTTTTTGAAGTTTTTTTTGAAATTCTTTCCTATTGATGGACGGATGAATTCTTATTGACATTGGAGCTTGTTTATTATTTTCTTTGAAAATATTTTGATAATCATTCGGATAATCCTTTTTTATTTTTTTTACTAACCAACTAGGATGAGAATAATGATTAGATTCATGAATTACTTTTTGATCGCGCTCTATACTCCTAAGAATGGCGTTAATAAATCCTATTGCCCATGGTTTTTCAATAGCTCTAGCGACTTCAACTGTTTCATTAATTGCCGCATGTCGGGAAATATCTGTATAGATAATTTGGTATGCTCCGAGAACTAATAAACAATGAAGATCAAGGTTTTTCTTGTCTAAGGGCTTATTTAGTTTAAGAGTGATTATTTCATTAAGATGGTGATAGAATCTAATCGAACCAAATACTAAAGATTTTGCAAACGATAAATCAGTTTCATCATTTGGAAAAATTGATTCAGATAAAGATTGTTTCTCTAAAGCTATTAAACAAATAGCGTGATGTGCAATTAATCTGGCGTTATTTTTGGGCAATTGTTTCTAAGATTCTATTTAACACATCATTGGGAGGAAGGTAGCCTGGTAGATTTGAGCCATTTTCAAAAAAAATTGATGGTGTCCCATTAACACCCAATTGTTTTGAAATTGCAAGTTGATCTGCAACAGGATTAATGCATTCAGGACTCTCAGGCAAATATCGCCTAGTTTTATAGTTGTGAATAGCGAGAGCCCTATCTTCTGAACACCATATTCTTTCCATAGCGTTTTGGGCATTAGGATGAAGTTGCTCTAGGGGCGACGCTAAATACTTGACAGTAATACCTAGAGAATTTAATTTTGGCATATCAGCATGAAGTTTGGCGCAATAAGGACAATCAACATCAGTAAATACATGAACAACGTACTGTTCATTTTCAGCTTTGAAAATTATTTTATCTTCATCGCCTATACCCTCTAAAATGTCTCGTTTGATTGAATTAATCCTATTTGTAGAAATATTAGCCATTAGCTCTAAATCAGTCACTGACCCTTGAATTACATATCTACCATCAAAGGATATATACATTACATCAATCCATGGATCAGTAAGAACTACCTCGTAATAACCATCTAATTCAGAAGTGTTAATACTCTCAGCCTTAATTTCTGGAAAGTATGGTTTTAGTTTATTGACAATCAAGCTCACATCTGCAAATGCAAGGCTAGTGATAAAGATTAAGGCAATAGCAAGAAACTTTTTCATATTAAACACTCATGTTAAAGAAGTAAATTTTACATTTTTTTGGTAGAATACCTGAATTATAATTTTTGGAAATAGATATGGAGTTTTTCGTCACTCATCAAGCTGTCGATCACTACAGTGGAGATTGCTCAGTTGCCTTTGCTTTAAAGGATAGATCAAACGCCAATAGGATTATTCAAACTTACTTGGATCTTCATCGCTTTGAGCCAAAATTAGGAAGTACTTTGATGCTTGGTAAAGTTGAGGGATATAAATCTAAAAGAGTTTTAGTTGTGGGCTTAGGGGAGTCACCTGTAACTCAAAAAAATTTCACCAAAGCACTTAAGACACTCTCATCTGCCATGAGTAAATCAAAGGTAAAAAATGTGGTAATTCCAAATATAGAAGTTGAGGGAGCTGATGAAGCTTGGATTCAAACGACAACTGCCAGAGTTCTAAAGAATGAGAGTTATAAAGTGAACAAAGTTGGTGTTGAACAAAAGGAAATTGATATTGTTCTAGAAGCCGTCAATCTATTTTCAAATAATAATGGCGCGTCAGAAATTCAAAAAGGCGTGGCTATAGCAAATGGAATGGCACTCACGAGAGAGTTAGGTGACTTGCCCTCAAATATCTGCACTCCAACTTACATCGCAGACACAGCAAAATCTCTCGCAGAAACTTATAATCTAGAATGTGAGATTCTAGAAGAGTCCGATATGGAGTCTCTCGGCATGAATTCTCTACTCTCTGTTTCAAAAGGTTCTTCAGAGCCTGGAAAGCTAATCAGTTTGAGATATTCAAATGCTGGAAATGAAGCTCCTATAGTGTTGGTTGGCAAAGGAGTGACTTTTGATAGTGGTGGAATTTCTTTAAAGCCTGGCTCAGGAATGGATGAGATGAAGTTTGATATGTGTGGAGCAGCTTCAGTTCTTGGAACAATGAAAGCAATTGCTGAAATGAATCTTAAAGTGAATCTAACCGTAGTTGTTCCTACGGTAGAAAATATGCCTGCTCACAACGCTTCAAAACCTGGCGATGTAGTTAAAAGCATGTCTGGTCAAACGATTGAGATTCTCAATACAGATGCAGAGGGCCGTCTCATTCTTTGTGATGCTTTAACTTATTGTGAAAAATATAAGCCTAAAGTTGTTATTGATATTGCTACACTAACTGGGGCAGTTATTATTGCATTGGGCAAACACCATTCAGGCGTTATGTCAAATGACCAAGACCTAGCAGATGCACTAAAGATGTCAGGCGAATCTGCTCAAGATACCGTATGGCAACTCCCACTTGATGAAGAGTATGATGATTTACTCAAATCTAATTTTGCGGATATGGCAAACATAGGTGGAAGAGAGGCAGGAACAGTAACAGCAGCATGTTTTCTGGCGCGTTTTACAAAGAAATATTCTTGGGCGCACATCGATATTGCTGGTACTGCATGGCTGAAAGGGGAAAAAAAAGGCGCAACCGGAAGACCTGTGCCTCTTCTAGCTCAGTATATTATGGATCAAGTATAAGGATTAATGTATGCCCACTTTTAAAGATGTAGAAATTATTAAGGCAGCCAATATTTACTTTGATGGTGGTGTGACTAGCAGAGTTATAAAGTTTAAAGATGGTAGGACTAAAACACTTGGAGTAATGATGCCAGGGTCATTTGAATTCTCAACTGATCAACATGAGTTAATGGAAATATTGGCAGGAGAGCTTGATGTTTTATTGCCAGGGAATGATGAGTGGCAAACTATAAGTGGTGGAAGTTCATTTGAGCTTCCAGCTCAAAGCATTTTTAAGTTAAAAGTTAAGTCAGTAGTCGATTATTGTTGTTCATAATCATAACTTTAATTATTGACATAATGCTCTAATTAGATATGAATTCAATTGTAATCATTAATGGTGAAGAGCAAGCAAATATAAGTATTTTTAACCGCAATGTACAATATGGCGACGGATTATTTGAGACCTGTATTGCTAAAGACAATCAAATTTTATTTTGGAATAAGCATCTCTCACGTCTAGATATTGGTTGTGATAAGTTAAAAATAAAAAAAATAGAAGAATCCATTTGGTTGGAAGATATTAAAAAAGCTCTCAGTCTCTCTTCAAAAAAACAATGCATCATTAAATTAATTCTTTCCAGAGGAAATTCTCAAAGGGGTTATAGTTATCCTGATGAAATATTGCCAGTTAGAATTGTGATTGCCTCTGAAATGAATAAACCTCAGTCAAAAGGATTGTTTTCACTCGAGTATGCTCAAAGTGGCTATCATTCAAATCCAAATTTAGCAGGGATTAAACATTGCAATAGAATCGAGCAGATTTTGGCTAGGGCAACTATGCATAAAGACGAAGCTATTATGCTTGATGAGAACGAAGATATTATATCTGTCACTCAAGGTAATATATATTTCATCTTTGGTAACAATTTAGTGACACCAAAATTAGATAAGTGTGGAGTAGTTGGAAGTCGAAGATCTCTTATTTTGGAGCTTGCCAAATCAATTAGCATTAATGTCAAAGAAGATACCGTTTCGAAGACTCAGGCAGAAAAAGCTGATGAAGTATTTATTTCAAATAGTTTAATAGGTGTCCAATCAGTCGGTTCAATCGAGAATTTTCATTTAAAGAAAAACTCAAAGACTAAGAAAATTAAATCCGCATTTGATTCCACCACTCAAGATATCAAATCTTGGACATGTTTGTAAGTTCTAAGGGCAAAATTTTATCAAGATCCATAGCCACAGTTTTATTACTATTGCTTATTGCATGGATACTCACATCTAAAGATATATTAGTCAATCAGCCCCAAATTTTTCAGGTTAAAGCTGGATCCTCTATAGGCCAAGTAGCTCATGAACTGAGTGATAAAAAGATAATAAAGTCAAAGAGGTTTTTTACAACAGTGAGCAAATTAGTAAATGCCAATAATAAATTAAAGTCTGGTTATTATGAGTTAAAGCCAAATACAAGCGTATTGACTTTTATAGATCAAATCTCTAAAGGCGATGTAGTTAAAACTAAAATTACACTGATTGAAGGAAAAACTATCCAGTATTATTTTGATCAATTAAGCAAGGATCCTTCAATAGTATCGAAAGCATCCTTAGAACAAATCATGGATTCAATTGGAGTCAACAAGCCTTATGATGGGTGGTTCTATCCAGAGACCTATATTTTTAATTACGGTGAAACTATTGAAAATGTTTTAAAAAAATCACATGAAACAATGAAATTCAAATTGTCAGAGATGTGGGAAGAGAGGGATAAAAGTATCCCTCTTAATTCTCCCTATCAGGCAATAATTCTAGCTTCATTGATTGAAAATGAAACGGCACTTGATTATGAAAAACCATTAATATCTAGTGTCTTTATAGGAAGATTAAATTTAAATATGAGACTTCAGACAGACCCGACTGTAATTTATGCCTTGGGAGAAAGATATACGCCCCCATTAACTCAAAGTGATCTTCAGTTTGATCATCCATATAATACATATCGAATTCATGGATTACCTCCTGGCGCTATTTCTTCAGTGGGCCATCAGTCTCTTTATGCTGCCCTTCACCCGGCAAAGGGAAATGACCTATATTTTGTGTCAAGGAAGGATGGTAGTCATGCTTTTGCCTCAACTTATGATGAGCATAAAGAGAATATCAAGAAGTACTTAAAGGCTAACTAGTTTAAAATTAATAGGTATGAGTAAAGGAAAGTTTATTACAATCGATGGTGTCGAAGGTGCTGGTAAAAGTACGCAAATTGATCTTATTTGTATCTATTTGCATCAAAAAGGTATAAAAGTTGTTAGAACACGTGAACCTGGCGGTACTGAGGTAGGAGAGAAAATTCGAACTGTTTTACTTGATGTTGACAACCAAGAGATGCATAGTGATACAGAGTTACTGTTAATGTTTAGTTCGCGAAATGAATTAATACAAAATAAAATTATTCCAGCATTAAATGATGGTTATTGGGTCGTTAGTGATCGCTTTACTGATGCTTCCTTCGCATACCAGGGTGGAGGAAGAATGCTCAACTTAGATCGTATTGCCGAATTAGAGTCTTGGGTTTTGGGCGACTTTAAACCAGACTTAACACTTCTTCTCGATGTGAGTGTTGAGGTGGGTATGGAACGAATTGAAGCTCGTGCAGCTAAGGACAGAATTGAACTTGAAGAAAGAGCCTTTTTTGAGCGCGTAAGATCTGTCTTTATTCGCCGATCAGAAACATTTCCTGAAAGAATTAAACTGATTGATGCAAGTGGAGAAGTTGACGATATTCATTTCAAAATCAGATCTTTAATTGACTCATTATGACATTACCTTGGCATCAAAAAGCCCATGAAAAACTGGATAAGATGATTGAGCAAAATCATTTGCCTCATGCCTTACTGATTACTGGGGTGGAAAAAATTGGTAAATTTGATTTCACGCAGAATTTAATACAAAAGCTTCTTTGCAGTAAATCTTCTTGTGGTCAATGTGAGCTTTGCAAAGCCTTAGATAATGATGATCCCAAAGGTGAACTGGACCAAAGTGTACTAATACGACGTTCTCATTATCCAAATTTAATCTATTGCAGAACTGAGTTAAATGACTCAGGCTCAATGTCGAAAGACATAAGAGTTGATCAAATTAGAGCATTTTGTGAGTCATTGGGTAAAACTGCTGACAGTCTTCAAATTGGAGTCATTTTTTATGCCGATCAAATGAACAATAATGCAGCGAATAGTCTCTTAAAAACCTTGGAAGAACCAAGAAAAAATACGCTGATAATTCTGATTGTTCATAATACTGATTTACTCCCAATGACTATTTTATCGAGATGCCAAAAGATTCACATTAACCCTTCGTATGACCAAGAAACTGCTCGTTGGCTTACAAATCAAATTGATGTCAATACAAGGGAGGATTTTGATACTATGCAGCTATTAGAGAGTGCGCATGGTGTTCCAAACAAAGTGCTTGAAGATTTGCAAGGAGACTATTTTTTTAGTTATCAGAGTTGGCAAAATTTACTTCTAGAGATTGCTATTAATCCGACCAAAATTTCAGATACTGAAATTTTTTCTGATAATGAACTCGAGGTATTGAAATGTCTTCAGCACCTTATCAGTGAAGGCATAAAAATTAAAGTATTAAAGCATGATGGGGCAAATATTGAGCTGAATAAAGTTATTGAAAAAGCTTCATTTAATCATTTGTTTAAGCTGCTTGATGATACAAATCGAGCAATTTCTCTTTCACAAACAACTGTAAAAATTAAATTATTATTGGATAATGTGTTGGTGGTTTGGTCGCACATTACAAATTTAAATAAATACCCTGCTATAACTAATTTTCAGGAGCATTAATGAAAAAATCTTCAATTTTATTTAAAGAGGCTAAAGAGTATATACCTGGGGGTGTCAACTCTCCTGTTAGAGCATTTAATGGTGTGGGCGGGGATCCAGTTTTTTTTGAAAGGGGCGAAGGCGCCTATCTTTTTGACGTTGATGGAAACTCTTATATAGATTATGTAGGTTCTTGGGGGCCAATGATCTTGGGTCATTCCAACCCCATCATTATTGATGCGGTGAAAGCTGTTTTGGACAAAGGCTTAGGTTTTGGAGCGCCTACTGAAATAGAAACATCGTTGGCAAAAAAAGTGTGTCAAATAATGCCATCAATAGATCTTATTCGAATGGTTAACTCTGGAACTGAAGCCACTATGAGCGCAATAAGGCTAGCAAGAGGGTATACGAACCGTGACAAAATTTTGAAATTTGAGGGTTGTTATCACGGGCATTCTGACTCCTTGCTAGTGAAAGCTGGTTCGGGAGCGCTCACTTTAGGCGTTCCAACTTCGCCAGGAGTTCCAGCAGACCTTGCACAGCATACCTTGACTCTTGAGTACAATAATTTGGAGCTCGTTGAGGATTTATTTTCGAGGATGGGTGAAGAGATTGGATGCGTAATTGTTGAACCAATTGCAGGCAATATGAATTGCATACCACCTAAAGAAGGTTTTTTACAGGGCCTTAGAAAGATTTGTGATGAATACGGTGCTGTTCTTATTTTTGATGAAGTGATGACAGGCTTTAGGGTTGCTTTAGGTGGCGCGCAGCAGCTCTATAATGTGTCACCTGATCTTACTGCTTTAGGTAAAGTGATTGGTGGTGGACTTCCTGTCGCCGCTTTTGGTGGCAAGAGAGAAATTATGAATCACATTGCCCCACTTGGTCCTGTTTATCAGGCTGGCACTCTCTCAGGAAATCCACTTTCAATGGCTTCTGGAATAGGTATGCTAACTGCTCTAGAGTCGGATAAATCCTTTTATAAAGACCTTAGTCTTCGGACCTCGCAGCTTGTTGAAGGGGTGGTTGCTGAGGCTAAATCTCATGATATTCCAATGACCAGTAATTATGTAGGGGGTATGTTCGGACTATTTTTTAGTTATGAAGACAAAGTCACTAATTTTTCGCAGGCATCGAGTTGCGATATAGAGTTTTTTAAAAAATTCTATAATGCTATGCTCAAAAAAGGAATATATCTTGCGCCTTCTGCATATGAGGCTGGTTTTTTATCAATAGCCCATACTGATGATGATATTAGTAGAACAATTGAAGCAGCATCTGCTGCTTTTTCTTCTCTATGAGCTTAGTTACTGTCGGCGCTGAACTATTATCAGCAAAAGAAAAACTTCAAAGTTTTAAAAACAATGTAACCGTCTTTGGGTCTGCACGAATAGAATCGTCGGACCCCTTATACCAAGATGCTTATGAATTAGGCAAAGAGTTGTCTAATGCCGGTTATAACGTATTTACTGGAGGCGGTCCTGGTATTATGAGTGCAGCAAACAAAGGGGCCTATGAAGGTCAATCTAAAAGTATAGGCTTAAACATTGAGTTACCCCAAGAACAATCGAGTAACCCCTATTTAGATGAAAATATTACCTTTAACTATTTCTTTTCAAGAAAAGTGATGCTGGTTAAGTACTCAAGTGCGTGCATTTATTTTCCCGGCGGGTATGGAACTGCTGACGAGTTAATGGAGGTTTTGACTTTAATGCAAACACGTAAGATGAAGAAAGTTCCAATTCTATTGTATGACTCTAAATTTTGGCACTCTCTTCTTTCTTGGATAAAACAGACGGTAGATAAATCCTATGTCAATCAGGAACATTTCGAATTAATTAGAGTTGTTGATTCTATTGAAGAAATAATGACGATTGTGGAGTCTGAAGTATGTCTTTAGCAATTTTTGATTTGGATAACACTCTTATTGGTGGAGATAGTGATTACCTATGGGGAGAGTTTTTATGTGACGAGGGAATTATTTCTGATAAAGAATCTTTCCAGAAGATGAATGACTATTTTTATCAGCAATATGAAAAAGGTCAGCTGGATATTTATGCCTGGGCAGAGTTTAGTTTTAAGGTTTTAACTGAATACCCTTTGGATGAACTCAATAAACTTCGCGAAAAATTTATTCAAACAAAAATCAAACCCATATTTCTTGAAAAAGCTCAAGGTTGCATTAATCAACATAAAGAGGATGGCGATACAGTCCTAGTGATAACTGCATCAAATACATTTATTACCTCACCCATTGTTGAAATGTATGGAATTAATCATTTGCTAGCAACTGAACCAGAATTTATATCTGGACGTTTTTCGGGTAGAGTTTCTGGAACCCCTTGTTTTCAATCTGGGAAAATTGATAACTTAATGCCATGGCTCGAAAAAAATAATGAGAGCTTGACTGGATCTTATTTTTATTCAGACTCTCATAATGATCTTCCACTCTTAGAGATGGTCGACAATCCTGTTGCAATCAATAGCGACAAAGTCTTGACTTCTGTGGCTCTGGAGAAAGGATGGCCTGTACTTGATTGGCGCTAAACTAGATAAATAAATCTTGGTTCGAATTATGTGCAACATCAAGATAAGTTGCAGCTCCAGCAAATTCAATCCCTTCAATAAAATCTTCTCTCGAGAAGCCAAACATTCCCATAGTCATCTCACAAGCGATAAACTTAACTCCCATTTCAATGCATATTTCACGAAGCTCTTCAATAGTTGACATACCATTTTTTTTAAATGTTTTTTTCATCATTCTTGTAGCAAATAGCTCTAAACCAGGGATATTCCAAAAAATATTAGGAATTCTTTGTCCAAAATCTATTGACTGAAACCATTTAGGCCCAAAAGGCATTTTCATTGGCATATCAGGGTTACCTTGAGGTGAAATCCTTAAGTGTGAAAGGTCTTTGAGTAGAAGATTTAATCCATAGAAAGTACAAAAAACAGTCACATTTTTACCTATTGCTATGCCTGTTGAAGCCAAAATAAAGGGCGGATAAGCCCAATCGAGAGTTCCTTTTGACGCAATCAGCGTCATTTCATTTGAGTTAGACATTATTTACGACTAGTTTTTTTCGATATTGAAGATGATCTTGTTTCCTTCATCTCTTTGAGAGAGTAACTTATGACCAAGCTGATTACAAAAGGCTTCAAAATCTTTTTTTGAGCCTTGATCTGTACAAATAACTTCTATCACTTCTTTTGACTCCATTGCGGCAAGAGCTTGCTTAGTTTTTAAAATTGGCATTGGGCATGCATAGCCACACATATCTAAAGTTTGATTTGCCATAAGTGCAACCTAAATTAAAGTAGGAATATTTTAGTAGGAAAAGGCCTTATTTGACAATATTTTTTTTGGCTAAGACTCCTGCCGCCATAGAAATTAAGAATACAAATGCAATTGGATCAAAGGTTGCAAGTGCAGCAATTGCAGGACCCGGGCAGAGTCCAACCAACCCCCAACCTACACCGAATAGAGCGGATCCAACAATAATTTTATTGTCGAGCTTTTGCTTCTTTGGTAAATTGATTTGATTGCCTAAGGCAGAAGTCTCTTTGTTTTTTAAAAGAAAAAAGAAGGGGCCAGCAACAACAATAGCTCCACCCATTACAAATATCAGAGAGGCATCCCAGTTATGCGTGACACTCAGAAAGCCAATCACTTTCTCTGGATTAGTCATTCCAGATATGACTAGGCCGATACCAAAAATTAAACCCGAGACTAGGGAGATCAATTTATCGTTCATAGATATATTCCTAGCTGTTGAAGAATAAATACAGTGATGACTCCTGTTGCGACAAAAATTCCAGTCGCAATCATTGAGTTGACAGAGAGTCTGCCTATGCCACAAATGCCATGACCAGAAGTACAACCTCCTCCAAGTCTTGTACCAAAACCAGCCAGAAAACCACCAGGAATAATCAATAGGTAGGAACTTGTTATTTCAAATGCTATTGGCTTATTTGGCAAAATTAAATAGTAAATCAGTAGTGGACCAATGATTAATCCCAGTAAAAAAAAGACATTAGAAAGTCTCTTTGAGTTATTTGTAATGGCATTTTCAAAAATACCACTTATTCCAGCCAACCTTCCAGTCGCATAAAAATATAAAACGACGGAAATACCTATAATCACTCCACCAATAATTGCGCTGACAGGTGTAAAGTTATGCATTATTAATTACATTAAATATTATTGAATTTATAATAATAGCAGAATTTGAAGAAATAAAGTGAGATTGGCTAATTAGAGAACTTTGTTGCTCAATAAGCCTTAAAAATTTTAAGGGTATAGTGTCTTAACACCTTTTTGAGAGGCAAGAAGCAAAATATCAGCACCCCGATTTGCAAATAAGCCATTAGTGACCACTCCAACGATACTATTAAGATGATTTTCAAGAGTTTTTGGATCGTTAATTTCAAGTGAATGTATATCAAGAATTAGATTTCCATTATCTGTCGTCAGTTCTTCTCTTAAAATTGGGTTTCCGCCAATTGATTGAATAATTTCACGCTTAACATAGTTTGCAGCCATGGGTATGACTTCAACCGGCAATGGAAACTCCCCTAAAGAGTCTACCAGTTTCGATTCATCTACTATGCAAATGAATTGTCTAGAAACTGCAGCCACAATTTTTTCACGAGTCAAAGCCCCTCCTCCGCCTTTAATGAGGTTGAGGTTATGGTCTGACTCATCTGCACCGTCAATGTAAACTGAAATCTCGTCAACATCATTTAGATTGACGACACGAATGCCATTTCTTTTAAGTCTATTGGCTGTATCTATTGAGCTCGCAACAGCGCCTTTGATAGAGTCTTTAATACTAGCTAAATGATCAATAAAAAAATTTGCTGTAGAGCCTGTTCCAACGCCTATAATAGTTCCGGGAGTAACATAATTAAGTGCGGCCTTAGCAACATCATTTTTTAATTCATCTTGGGTCATATTATCTCCATCTTTTTCTGCAAAATTTATTATACACGATGAAAAAAATTATCCTTGCAACTGGCAATCCTGGAAAGGTTCGAGAGTTAAATGTAATGCTAAATGGTCATTATAGTGTTGTGTCTCAAAAGGATCTGAAAGTTGAAGAGGTTCCTGAGACTGGATGCTCATTTATTGAAAATGCATTAATTAAGGCAAGAAACGCTGCATCGCAGACAGGACACCCTGCGTTGGCTGATGACTCAGGACTAGAGGTAGAGGCACTTAACGGTGAGCCAGGTATCTTCTCAGCTAGATATGCTAGAGTAGGAGCATCAGATGAAGAAAATTTACAAAAACTTCTTGTAAATATGGAGCATCAAAACAATCGAAAAGCAAATTTTTGTTGCGCCATGGTTTTTGTGAAAGATGCTAAAGACGCAAGTCCTATTATTATCGAGAGGCGATGGGAAGGTGAATTACTCAGAGAGCCAATTGGAAAAAACGGTTTTGGTTATGATCCTATTTTTTATTTACCAGACTATGGTTGTAGCTCAGCTCAGCTTGAGTCCGAAGTAAAAAACAAAATATCACATCGGGGACTTGCTCTAAATGACTTGTTAAGAGAGTTGATAAGCCTTGAATAATATACTCAATCTACCTCCACTTTCACTTTATATTCATTACCCTTGGTGTTTAAAAAAATGTCCTTACTGTGACTTCAACTCTCATGAAGCTGAACAGCTTAATGGATATATTAATGCCTTACTTTCAGATTTAGACAATGATTTAAGGTATGTTCAAAGTAGAGAAATCAACTCTATTTTTATTGGTGGCGGAACTCCAAGCTTAATGAGTGTTAAGGATACCAAAGATTTATTGAAGGGGTTAAGCGATAGGCTAGAATTTTCAAACAATATTGAAATTACATTGGAGGCAAATCCTGGCACATTTGATGTCAATAAGTTTGCTGAGTTTCGAAATTTAGGCATTAATCGATTGTCAATAGGTGTTCAATCTTTCAAAAATAAGCAGCTTAAATTCTTAGGAAGAATTCATAATAGTGATGATGCAATCAACGCAGTAAAGGAGGCACAAAAAGTTGGCTTTGATAATTTAAATATTGACTTAATGTATGGTTTAAATGGACAGACTATTGACATGTGTACTGAAGATTTAATGAGAGCAGTTGATTTAAATCCAAGTCATATCTCTTTTTATCAGTTAACACTTGAACCGAATACATTATTCTCTAAGTTTCCTCCAACCCTTCCTTCGGAGGATGCTATTTGGGAAATGGGTGAAAGAGGTGTTGAGATTTTAAATCAAAATGGGTTTATTCGCTATGAGGTCTCTGCATATAGTTATGTACCATCAAAACATAATCTTAATTATTGGGAGTTTGGTGATTACATTGGAATTGGAGCAGGAGCTCATGGAAAGATAACTAGTAAGGATACAAATCAAATACTGAGAACTTTAAAACTCAAATCCCCTCAAGATTACTTCGGTGCAGTTCAAAATAGTAATCAGACTTCTAGTACAAAAGTTGTTGATAATTTGTCTTTTGAGTTTATGTTGAATAGTCTAAGACTGATGGATGGTTTTGATCCAAAGTTATTTGAATCAAGAACCGGACAGTCGATTGATTTGGTAAATTCTCAGCTAAAGGAGGCAGAAAATCTAGGATTATTGGATGTTCAAGATTATTGGATAAAGCCAACCAAAAAAGGATTCAACTTTCTTAACGAACTTCAGGGATTATTTCTATAAGATAGTCTGTTGAAAAACATTAAAATACCCACAACAACTAATTATTCAAAATTTAATGAACGATATTTCTTGGACTTGTAAGCATACCTGGCGTAAAAGCGCCAATAACACCAAGTGGTGTTTAATTGGCTGTGCAATTGGAGATTTTGGAACTATTGCAGTTCTTCAAGATAGTGGTTGGCCTGTTATCAATATTTTTGCTTTGGCGATGGTAAATGGAATTATTACTAGCATGATTCTTGAAACTTTTATATTGATGCGTCAATCTATTGAGCTCAGTGTTGCGCTCAAGACTGCTCTCGGTATGAGTTTAATTTCAATGATTTCTATGGAATTTGCGATGAATCTAGTTGATTATTTGCTTACTGGAGGTGCAAAATTTGAACTTTGGGTGCTTCCCATTTCATTATTTTTTGGCTTTATTACTCCTTGGCCTTATAACTACTGGAGATTAAAAAAATTAGGTAAAGCCTGTCATTAGGCCTCATGGCTGTTAAAATACTCGCAAGTTTTTTTTAAGTTAGATTAATATGAACTCTCATAAAATTGCTGACGTCCTTACAGAATCTTTGCCTTATATTCAAAGATTTAAGGGCAAAACAATCGTAATCAAGTATGGTGGAAACGCCATGGTTGATGAAGACCTAAAATCTAGCTTTGCGCGTGATATTGTGCTCATGAAGTCGGTTGGAATGAACCCTATTGTGGTTCACGGTGGAGGGCCACAAATTGGTAATACTCTTCAAAAGCTAGGGAAAAACAGTGAGTTTGTTGATGGTATGCGAGTAACAGATAGTGAGACCATGGATGTTGTTGAAATGGTTCTTGGAGGACTCGTCAATAAAGAAATCGTCAACCTTATCCATCAGCATGGAGGTAACTCAATTGGACTTACTGGAAAGGATGGAAGGCTTATTACAGCAAAAAAACTTAAATCAGAAATTGAGCCGACCTCTGAAATCATTGATTTAGGTCATGTAGGCCAGGTTGATCAGATAGATGTCTCAGTGATCAATTTGTTGTTGCAGGGAGATTTCATTCCTGTGATTGCACCAATTGGAGTAGGAAAGGATGGCTTCTCCTATAATATCAATGCTGATTTGGTTGCAGGTGCTATTGCTGAATCACTCAATGCAGAAAAATTAATTCTTTTAACCAATACTGCGGGCCTTCAAGATAAGAAAGGAGAGCTTATGACTGGAATGAGTTCTTCTACGGTTAAAAAATTGATTGATGATGGCACTATACATGGTGGAATGCTTCCTAAAATTGGGTGTGCTTTATCTGCCGTTGAAAATGGCGTCAAAACAAGCCATATCATTGATGGAAGAGTATCTCACGCTGTTCTTTTAGAAGTCTTTACTGATTCAGGAGTCGGAACACTTATCACGACAAATGGCTAAATCAAATAGGGATACTATTAGTGTTAATGATTGTCAGATTTTGGCACATTATAAATTTGAAGCAGAACAATATATCCTCACATTAGAGTCAAAAGAAATCGCAGAATCTACTCGTCCTGGACAGTTTGTTCATTTATCTGTTTCAGGAATTCTTCCAATGCGAAGACCCATTTCAGTTATGTCTGTTGACAAAGAAAATGGAACCTTTGACCTTTTATACAAGATTGTTGGCGAAGGAACTAGGCAACTTGCTGAACGCAAAATTGGCGACATGTTATCGGTCATAGGGCCCATTGGAAATGGTTTTGAAATGACTGAAAATAAGATACCATTGTTAATAGGAGGTGGTGTAGGAATGCCACCAATGATAGCAATTGCACAGCAAATTAAAGACAATACACACTACAATCCCTATGTCATATTAGGTTCTGAGGTTCCATTTCCTTTTGAGACTATCGAAAGTAAATTAGAAGGATTCAATTCCTCTAAATTTCATACCATGCCGCTGTTGGAGGACTGGGGGATTCCTTGCGGTTTAGCGAGTCTTCAAAACTATGAAGGTGTCTATCAGGGTTATGTTACTGACCTAGCGAAAGAGTTTTTAGATAGTCTTTCAAAAAATGACTTGGAAAACGTAGAGGTCTATTCGTGCGGGCCCGATGCAATGCTTGAATCTGTTTCAAAGTTGACTTCTGAGTATGGCCTCCCATGTCAAGTTTCCTTAGAGGAGTTTATGGCTTGTGCGGTTGGAGGTTGTGCAGGGTGTGTTGTAGAAGTTCAAACTGAAAATGGACCAGCAATGAAAAGGGTGTGTGTCGATGGCCCTG
>CAZEAO010000016.1:0-16358 GCA_964510245.1 uncultured Piscirickettsiaceae bacterium
GGGAGCAACGGTAATAATTTTTTTATGTGTTGGATTCTATTCTCGGCACTACCTTGATTCAACAACCTGATGAGTAATGACTGAACACTACGAAGTTTTAGCTAGAAAATATAGGCCCCGCAATTTCAAAGAACTAGTAGGTCAAAATCATACTATCAGAACTCTTGTTAATGCTCTAGACAATAACAACCTTCATCATGGCTTTCTATTTACAGGGACACGTGGCGTTGGCAAGACAACAATTGCAAGAATATTTGCCAAATCAGTCAATTGTGAAAAGGGAGTTAGTTCCAACCCCTGTGGCAAATGTGCAACCTGTATTGAAATTGACAAAGGTCAGTCAGTTGACTTAATCGAGCTAGATGCTGCGTCAAATACTCAAGTCGACAAAATGCGAGATCTTCTTGAAAATGCGCAGTACACCCCCACTAAGAACTTGTACAAAATTTATCTTATTGATGAAGTACATATGCTTTCAAAGAGCAGCTTTAATGCTCTTTTGAAAACTCTGGAAGAGCCGCCAGCTCATATTAAATTCTTACTTGCCACAACTGACCCTAAAAAATTACCAATCACTGTTCTTTCAAGGTGTCTTCAATTCAACTTGAATAAACTATCTCATGATGAAATTCACAACCATCTTAAGTTTATTATGAACGAAGAAAAACTTAAGTTTGATGAGAGTGCCCTTTCAAAGATAGCAGAATTTGGAAACGGCTCTATGAGAGATGCTCTTAGTCTTCTTGATCAGTCTATTTCTTATGGAAATGGCAGCGTTAAAGAAAAAGATCTCAAGGAGATGCTTGGAATCATCAATCATGATGAAATCATCAACCTTGCTACACTAATCGCGGATAGAAATGCTGAAGAAATTTTATTGTTTGTAAAAGAGCTGGCTCGTATGGGGGAAGATCTTTCTAATGTATTAACTGACTTAACGTCGCTTTTTCATAAAATTTCTACAGCTCAGGTCATTAATGATGAAAAACAACTGTCTTCAGAGGTAACTGACCTTGCTAATAGATTCTCTGCTCAAGATTTACAGCTTTATTATCAAATTGCGATTAATGGCCAGAAAGATATGAATCTATCTCCTAGTGATCAAATTGGTCTTGAAATGACACTTCTAAGAATGATTGCTTTTCATCCAGATTATGAGAATAGTGAAAAAAAAAATCTAAACCCAACTTCAAGTCAAAATACAAAAAATAAAGATTCCAAAATTAAGGAATCATCTTCAGAAAACGCAATAAAGAAACAAACAACAAATGAAGAAATAAATCAGCTAGATATCAAAACACAAGAAGATTGGGAAAAAATTATTAAGAGCCTTGATTTTAATGGGGCTGCAAAAATGCTTGTGAAAAATACCGTATTCAAGTCACTTAAAAATCAGACTCTAACTCTGACATTAAGTTCAGACTTTGTCAATCTTCATACACCAAAAACCGAAGAGTCAATAATTACAGGAATTCGTAAGCTTTACTCAGCAGTTGAAATAATTTTTAAACCGGGTGAAACTAATGGCAGCTCTTTATCTCAAAAAGAGTCAAACGAGAAGGAACAAAAACTTAAAGAAACACAAGGCCAATTTCTAAGCGATGATGGCCTTAAAGAGCTTCAAGAAGTGTTTAACTCTAAGGTCGATCTTAACTCAATCAAATCTATAAAGGAGTCAGACAATGTTTAAAGGTGGAATGGCAGGAATGATGCAAAAAGCAAAACAAATGCAAGAAGATATGGAGGCTGTTCAAAAAGAAATTAAATCTCTTAGCTGCGAAGGATTGTCAGCCGCAGGTGCTCTAAAAATTGAAATGAATGGTGACTACAAAGTTACAAGCATTTCTATTGATGAATCCCTTGTTTCTGACAAAGAAATGTTGGAAGATTTGATTATGATGGCTGTCAATGATGCATCAGCTAAAATTAATGAAATTTCAAAGGCAAAAATGAAAAATGTTACTGGCGGCCTTAACCTTCCCTTTTAGTTAACTCATTCTCAACAATTATGATTGACAAGTTAAACAAAGCGTTCAGCAAATTACCAGGAGTAGGATCCAAAACTGCACAAAGATTTATTTATTATCTTCTTGAGAGAGATAGGCTAGGCGGTCTAGAACTTTCAAAAGCACTTAAAGAAGCAATGGAAAATGTAAAAAACTGTCAAAAATGCAGAACCTTGACTGAAAAAAACATTTGTGAAATCTGTTCTAACGACTCTAGAGACAATTCTCAATTATGTGTGGTTGAAACCCCTTCAGATATTCATGTAATCGAGCAAAGCGGAGTTTATACTGGAAAGTATTTTGTTTTAAGCGGCTATCTTTCACCAATTGATGGAGTTGGTGCTTCTGAATTGGGGCTTGATGAGCTCGAAGTTTTGTTAACAAATCAAGATATACGTGAACTCATTTTAGCAACCAATGCAACCATTGAAGGAGAGGTAACTGCTCACTACATCCACAATCTCGCAAAAAAATATCAAATTAAGACAACCAGAATAGCTCATGGAATCCCTCTTGGTGGCGAACTAGAATATACCGATATTAACACTATTGCTCATGCATTATCTGGGCGAAAAGATTACAACTAGTAAGCATTTAAAGGCTTATTCCAATCTACGTAGTTATTGTATAATGTGTCAGTTTTATCCGACACATCGCCTACATGGAAAAAACATATAACCCAGAGCTTATCGAACAAAAGTATCGTGATTTATGGGAGAAAGGCGACTTTTTTTCTTCAAAAGCCAACTCTTCAAGCAAAAAAGCTTTTAGCATTGTCTTGCCTCCTCCAAATGTTACTGGAAGCCTTCATATGGGTCATGCCTTTCAGCACACTATTATGGATGTCTTTACTCGATACAATAGAAGCAAAGGAAATCAGACACTTTGGCAACCTGGAACAGATCATGCAGGGATAGCAACCCAGATGGTTGTTGAAAGACAGCTTGCTCAAGAAAATATTTCTAGACATGACCTTGGTAGAGAAAAATTTACCGAAAAAGTTTGGGATTGGAAGTCAAAATCTGGAGGAACAATTACATCACAGATGAGGCGCCTCGGCACATCAGTTGACTGGGAGAGAGAGCGCTTTACGATGGATGAATCGCTTTCAAACGCTGTAAGAAGGGTTTTTGTTGAGCTCTATAATGAAGGGCTTATTTATCGAGGGAAAAGACTTGTAAATTGGGATCCTGTCTTATTAACTGCTGTATCTGATTTAGAAGTCATTAGTAAAGAAGAAAATGGCTATTTATGGCATATCAAGTATCAAGTTTCTGATTCTGATAAAAAATTAGTTGTAGCCACAACAAGACCTGAAACGATGCTTGGGGACTCTGCTGTCGCAGTCCATCCAGATGATGCGCGATATCAAAATTTAATTGGCAAGTCGATTAATCTACCCCTAACAGATAGGCGAATCCCAATTATTGCTGATGATTATGTTGATATGGAGTTTGGTACCGGCTGTGTAAAAATAACTCCAGCGCATGACTTTAATGATTATGAAATTGGCCAAAGACACGACTTAGAAATAATCAATGTGTTAACTGACGACGCTAAAATAAACACAAATGCTCCTCTTGAGTATCAAGGATTAGATCGATTTGATGCTAGAAAAGTAATAGTTAAAGATTTAGAAAAACAAGACTTAATCGAAAAAATTGATCCTCACACTTTGATGGTTCCTAGAGGTGACAGAACAAATAGCATTATTGAGCCTTACATGACAGATCAGTGGTTCGTTAAAGTAGAGCCTCTAGCTGAACCCGCTATTGAAGCAGTTAAAAATGGTAGTATCCGATTTGTCCCTGAAAACTGGGAGAAAACTTACTTTAATTGGATGGAAAATATTGAAGATTGGTGTATCTCTCGTCAAATCTGGTGGGGCCACCGAATACCTGCTTGGTATGATAATGACGGTAAATTTTATGTTGCGGAGAGTCTTGAAGATGCCCAAAGTCAAGCTGGAAAAAGTGTTGAGCTGACTCAAGATAATGATGTTCTAGATACTTGGTTTTCTTCGGCCTTGTGGCCTTTTTCAACACTTGGATGGCCAGAAAAGACTCCTGAATTATCTCGATTCTATCCCACAAGTGTTCTTGTTACTGGATTTGACATTATATTTTTCTGGGTTGCTCGAATGATAATGTTTGGGCTGAAATTTGCTAACGATGTGCCATTTAAAGATATTTATATTACTGGCCTAATTAAAGATGGCAACGGTCAAAAAATGAGCAAATCTAAAGGAAATGTTCTTGATCCTATTGATCTCATTGATGGAATTAACCTTGAAGAACTTCTTGATAAAAGAACTCAGGGCATGATGCAGCCAAAGTTAGCTGAAAGGATTCAAAATCAAACTAAAAAAGAATTCCCGAATGGAATACCTGCATTTGGAACAGATGCAATAAGATTCACCTTTACCGCTCTAGCTTCCTTTGGAAGAGACATTAAGTTTGATTTAAAACGAGTAGAGGGCTATAGAAATTTTTGTAACAAGCTTTGGAATGCATCACGCTTTGTTTTAATGAATTTAGAGTCAAGATCCATAAATTATGATGCAGCATTATCTAGTCAAGACAAGTGGATTTTATCTAGACTTCAACATGTTAAGATCGAAGTTGAAAAACATTTATCTGACTACCGATTAGATTTAATGAGTCAAACTTTATATGAATTTGTTTGGCATGATTATTGTGATTGGTACCTTGAGCTCTCTAAACCTCTTCTTGAGAGCAAAAAAACAAAAGAAGGATGTGAGGCAACACTAATTAAGGTTCTATCGGAGACATTAACTCTACTCCATCCAATTATCCCATTCATCACTGAAGAAATATTTGAGCAATCTCAAAAAATACAGTCAAAACCTGACAATAAATTAATCGCGCTATCATTTCCAGAAGTAGAAAAAGAACTATTTAATGATGATGCCGAGGTCGAAATCAATTGGCTTAAGGATTTCATTCTTGGAATTAGGAAAATTAGAGGAGAGATGAATATATCTCCTAGGAAACTGCTACCTTGTTTCATTAAAGATTACAGTGCAAAGGATCAAATCTTTATCGATAATAACAAATCAATCATATTTACACTAGCTAAACTTGATTCTATAGCTTTACTATCTCCAAATGATGAGGAGGATGAGTCTGCAATTGCTTTAGTTGGAGAAATGAAAATTCTTATTCCTTTGGCTGGGCTTATTGATAAGAAAGATGAGCAGGATAGACTTAACAAAGAAATTGAAAAACTACAAAAACTTAAAAATCAGTTTTCAGTGAAACTTAGTAACGAAAAATTTATTAATGGTGCGCCAGAGGCTGTTGTCAATAATGAAAAAGAAAAACTTGAAACGACTGAAAGTACTTTAAAGGATTTAAAAGAGCAACTTGAAAAAATTTCTAAAATTTAGAGTGGAAATTGTAATTCATTGAAAAAACACACAAAATTTACTTAAATTTTTACTACCAAGATACAATAGAATAATTCATGAACAAACTAAAGATTCTTACTGTTGCATTAATTTTTCTAACTTTTAAGGTTAGTGCAGAGTCTTTTGTCTATATTACTGATCAACTTGACCTTCCAATTCGCTCCGATAAAAACTTTGGAAACAATATTATTCGCCTTCTGCCTTCAGGATCCGAACTATCGCTATTACAAAGCACTGAAGATGGTTGGGCTCAAATTCAATTTGATGATACGATTGGCTGGATAAAATCATTTTATTTGTCTTCTGAGCCTTCGGCAAGAGACAAATTAAAAAAGTTAACTAGAACTTATAACGCAAATAAAATCTTAATATCAAAATTAACTACTGAGAAGGAGGAGCTAGAAAAGCAACTTCAATCTTTACAAAAAGAAAACACAGATTTACTTGTTCAAAGCTCAAAATCACAAGCTGAAAAAGAACATATAGAAAAAATCTATCAAGACGCACTAAAATTAGAGCATGAAAATGAAAAACTTACTCAAGAAAAATTACAACTAAAGGCTGAACTCCAGCTCGCAGTAAATAATACTCAGATTCAAAGAGATACTAGCTCAAGAAATTGGTTCATAGTTGGCGCAATAGTTCTTCTATTTGGAATGATGATTGGGCTTATTGTCCCTAGTCTTCTAAAAAGAAGACGTTTTTAAATATTAGGAGAACTTTATGAAAGAATTAAAAAAAGCACTTACCTTTGATGACATATTGCTGGTCCCTGCTCATTCTCAAGTTCTCCCAAAGGAAGTTAACTTAACCTCTAAACTTACCAATAAAATTACCTTAAATACTCCTATCATCTCAGCGGCAATGGATACGGTTACTGAGGGTAAACTTGCTATTGCAATTGCCCAAGAAGGAGGAATGGGTGTAATCCACAAAAATATGTCTATCAAATCTCAAGCTAAAGAGGTTAGAAAAGTCAAGAGATTTGAATCAGGAATTATCAGAGATCCCATTAGTATTGACCCTTCTGCAACGATTAAAGACGTCTTTGATCTTCAAGCACAGCACGGCATTTCAGCAATGCCAGTAGTATCCAAAAACACGCTTGTTGGACTGATTACAAGTCGTGATGTTCTATTTGAAACTCGCCTGGATGAGGTTGTAGAAAATGTAATGACACCCCAAAAATCACTAATTACAGTGAAGGAAGGAGCTTCAATGGATACCGTCCGAAAACTTCTTCAAAAGCATCGTATTGAAAGAGTTCTTGTAACAGACGATAAATTTAAATTAGGGGGAATGATAACGGTCAGTGACATTAAGAAAACAAGCGACTTTCCAAAGGCAGCAAAAGATGATCAAGAAAGGCTAATTGTTGGGGCTGCAGTAGGCGTTGGCAAAGAATCAAGCGAGAGGATTAGTGCACTTGTTGAAGCTGGTGTTGATTTAGTCGTAATTGACACAGCTCATGGTCACTCACAAGGCGTAATTGATCAAGTAATAAAAACTAAAAAAGATTTTCCTAATTTAGAAATTATCGCTGGCAATATTGCAACTGCTGACGCAGCAATTGACTTAGCTAACGCTGGTGCAGATTGTGTCAAAGTAGGAATTGGACCAGGAAGTATTTGCACTACCCGAATCGTTGCAGGCGTTGGAGTGCCTCAAATTAGTGCAATTTCTGATGTTGCTAAAGCCTTAATAAATACCAACGTGACTGTTATTGCGGATGGAGGTATACGCTACTCAGGTGACGCTGCAAAAGCATTTGCGGCTGGAGCCCACTGTGTTATGTTAGGCTCAATGCTTGCAGGTACTGAGGAATCACCAGGTGAAGTTGAATTATATCAAGGTAGATCATACAAAGCCTACCGTGGAATGGGATCAATAGGGGCAATGGGTCAAGCTCATGGCTCTTCAGATCGATACTTTCAGGCAGAATTAGCAGCTGAAAAATTAGTTCCAGAAGGTATAGAAGGCAGAGTGCCCTACAAAGGTTCCATTAGACCAATTATTCACCAAATGGTTGGTGGTATTAGATCATCAATGGGCTATACAGGCTGTAAAAATCTTAACGCAATGAGAACCAAAGTTCAGTTTGTTCAAGTCACTTCTGCTGGAATGACAGAGTCTCATGTGCACGATGTTTCAATTACCAAAGAAGCACCAAACTACCATCAATAAAAAGAAACAGTTTAGTGTAAATTACAAAAACACTAACCCCTGTTAATTAATCCTTGCAACGCAATATATACCCTTGACATCTTTTTTTGTCATGTAATCTTGCTTGATAAGCTCTTGAAGTGTCCATACTTTTTCAGCTTCTAAAGACTCAATTGCCCTATCAAAACCATATGCTGCATATACATCTTCATTAACCGTAAAACAAACTAACCCATCAGACTTAACGATTCTAGAGAGTTCTCTCAGTCTATTTGGACCAACGTGACCATGAGTAAACACACCAACACAGAGTGCTGCATCATAGCTATCACTCTCCAAAGGCAGAGACTCGTTTAGATTGCCAATAAATAATGATTGGTAGCCCCTATTAATTGCTAAATCAATCATATTTTGTGAAATATCTATTCCATCGAAATTTGTGAATCCAAGCTTTTTTAGCTCTAATCCAACCAAACCTGTACCACAACCTACATCAATAATTTTTTGATTTTTATCAGAAATATACTTATGAAAAATTTTTACTGAATTCGGCTGTGAAACGGTACCAAGAAAATCATCATTATCTTGGTCATAGATTGAAGCCCATTTTTTATAAACTTCAAGCAATTCTTCCTCATTCTGACTCGATGAAAGGTCTAAATTGTCGTAGAACTTTAATCCTTTATTGTTATCTTTCATAATTAATGGAGTTTTCCAAAAAATGTCATTCTAGCTGTTTCAGAAAGCTTAACATTTGGCTTTGAATTGTAGGCTAAAACTGACAATATTCGAGTTCTATTTCCAATTGTTGGAGTCACGCGATGAATAGCGTCTTTCCCCCTAAACAGAACCAATGAACCGTTATCCATTGACAGCTTATTCGGAGTGTAATTTCCATTAAACAAATCTAAAACTTGATCATAATTATTATCATCAATCGCAGAGTTTCTAAAATCCCTAATAAATTCGAAATCACCTCCTGCCTTGGGCTTTTGAATTAAAAGAGTAATTGCAAATGATGAATTATCAAAATGCCAACCCAGCTCTTGACCTTCCTTTGCATAGTGGATGTTAATTGATGATAAATTATCATCATATTTATAGAGGTTTTTTTCATCAAGTACACTACAAAGAAAACTCTTAAATTCTTTTGAATTGTAGAGAAACCTTAGTAATGAACCTTTAGGCACTTGGTCATCTGTTATACAACCTTTTGAAGAAATAACAGTCTTGTTCCTTGGATGGCTATCATTAAATTCATTATCAAATGAATCTAAATATACGTTATGCTCATTAACGCAGTAATAAGCAAAGCTTTCCTGCTGTTTTGCTTCATTAAGGATGCTCTTAATACAATCCTGCAAAAGGAAGTTTTTAAGAACCAAAACACCATCACTATCTAACAGTGATTTGCATTTTGATCCATAGTAAGCATCATCAATAGGATGCTTATCTAAATTTACAATTGACGCTAATTTATTGATTTTTGACATCACAGCTCTAATATAAAAAACAATTATCTTCAATCTTGTCAATTAAAGATAATTAGTATTAAAGAGTCTATATGTTAATAGATAATTAATAAAAAAAACAAATAGCTATAAAATGATTCATTTTGGCAACATATCCAAAGAAATATTCTTAAAAGAATATTGGCAGAAAAAACCTCTGCATATTAAAAATGCAATTCCAAGCTTCCTATCTCCTTTATCTCCAGATGAACTCGCTGGTCTTGCTTGTGAGGATGATTTTGAATCTAGAATCATAAAAGGGTCAATTAGCGACAATATTTGGTCTCTTGAGAATGGACCATTTAATAATCACTATTTTTCAAATACTCCTAATAATGAATGGACATTATTAGTCCAAGGAGTTGACAAACATATCATTGAAATCCATGAAATGCTAGATATGTTTGACTTTATTCCGAGATGGCGTTTTGACGATGTAATGATTTCATTTGCAGCAAAAGGTGGAAGTGTTGGTCCACATTATGACCACTATGACGTTTTTTTGCTTCAGGGTTTTGGTAAAAGGCAATGGCAAATAAGTTCGATGGATTGTAATCCTGACAATTATGTTAAAAATAGTGAACTTAGAATAATGAAAACTTTTCAGAAGGAAACAGAGTTTGTAACTGAACCTGGCGATATTATATATATACCGCCTGGAATAGCACATCATGGAACTAGTCTTTCCAGTGAATGCATTACTCTTTCATTTGGATATAGATCTTATTCAAAAAATGAAATGCTTGAAACGCTTGATCTTATCCCAAGTAAACAAAATGATGGCTATTACAATGACCCTTTTTGGAAGCTAGACAATGGTAAATCTGAAATACCAAGTTCAGCCATTGATCAAGCTTTAAATCTTTTGAATGTTGAAGAATTGCCAATCCATTTCTTTGGTTGTTTTGTAACTAAGCTAGACCCTTTTGAGCAGCAAAAATTTAATGAAATTATGGCTTCCGAAGAGCCAATAGATATTGAAGAATCTGCAACATATATCTTAACACCTTTATGTCGTATAGCCTACCAATTCATTAATCATAAGCTTAATGTTTATATTAATGGAGAAGTCTTTGACATAAAGGGCATTGATAGTCATACGATAATTGAATTTTGCAATGCTAGAAAAATTAAAGTCAACTATAAAAATGTTTTGCTAGCTAAAAATCTAGCCTCCATGCACCTCTTGGAAAGAATATCTGACAACTATTGAATAACATTTTATTTGAATTAAGCCTACTTCAAATCTAGTCCAAAGCATTATCGCAACCACTAAATTAGTGTTTTTAAAGGAAAAATTAGGGGATAATTCAACTGTTTTGTGGATTTTGGTAAGTTTTATCTCAAGCATACCTAGAGGGTATGTTTTATATAAAGCTTATTGCGTTAAACCATAAAACACTTTTTATTTTATTGGAGTAACACAATGGACATGAATATAGTTCAAAAAAGCTTTACATTTGGCAATAGTCAAATCTCATTCGAAACAGGAAGAATTGCAAGGCAAGCTCATGGTGCTGTTTTAGCAAGCATGGATGACACACAGGTTCTAGCAACTGTAGTTGGCGCCAAAGACGCAAAACCAGGCCAGTCTTTTTTCCCGCTGTCTGTAGACTACATCGAAAAAATATATGCTGCGGGTAAGATTCCGGGTGGTTTTCTTAAAAGAGAAGGCAGGCCTAGTGAAAAAGAAACACTAACTTCGCGACTTATTGATAGGCCGATTCGACCTCTTTTTCCTAACGGCTATATGAATGAAGTGCAGGTAATGATTCAGGTTATATCTTCGAACAAAAACGTAGATCCTGATGTCTTGGCAATGATTGCGACGTCAGCAGCTCTAGCAATATCAGGTGTTCCATTTAATGGGCCAATTGGAGCTGCAAGGGTTGGATATAAAGAAGGAAAATACATGTTAAATCCTTCTTATTCTGATCTTGAGACATCTGAATTAGATATGGTAGTAGCTGGAACTAAAGATGCCGTTTTAATGGTTGAATCAGAGGCTAGTGAGCTACCTGAAGATGTGATGCTAGGAGCTGTTATGCATGCTCACGAACAATTTCAAGTTGTAATCGACAGTATTGATGCATTTGCTAAAGAAGTTGGAATATCGCCGCGCGAATGGGTTGCTCCTAAGGAAAACGAGTCTCTATATGAATCGATAAAGTCAAAATTTGAAAGTCAAATTTCTGATGCATATCAAATCGTCGATAAGATGGATCGTTACGAAAAAATGGGCGAAATCAAAGATGCTGCAGTTGAAGAATTTGTTAACGAAGATGATTCAATAATTGAAGACGAAGTCAAAAACTATATTAAAAAAATTGAGAAATCAACTGTTAGAGAACGCATTTTAGCAGGTGAGCCTAGAATTGATGGTAGAGACAATTCAACTGTTAGAGAGCTTGCAATTGAAACAGGTGTTCTAGAAAACACTCATGGCTCTGCACTTTTTACAAGGGGTGAAACACAAGCTTTAGTTGTGACTACTCTTGGCTCAAAGAGAGATGCTCAGTTAATTGAAACTCTTGAATCAAATGACCGTATTGAAGATCACTTTATGCTTCACTACAACTTCCCTCCCTATTGTGTAGGTGAAATTGGGCGTGTAATGGGAGTCAAAAGACGTGAAGTAGGACACGGAAGATTGGCTAGACGCGGTATCTCTGCATGCCTTCCGAATCTTGAAGACTTTCCATATACAATTCGCGTAGTCTCTGAAATTACTGAATCTAATGGTTCAAGTTCAATGGCAAGTGTATGTGGATCATCACTCGCTTTAATGGATGCTGGTGTTCCTCTTAAGTCCCCTGTTGCAGGAATTGCGATGGGCCTAGTAAAAGATGAAGATCGCTTTACAGTGTTAACCGATATTCTTGGTGACGAAGATCACCTTGGTGATATGGACTTTAAAGTTGCTGGAACCTCAAAAGGCATTAACGCCCTTCAAATGGACATTAAGATAGACGGGATTACTGAAGACATTATGTCGATTGCCCTTAAACAAGCAAAGGATGCAAGGCTGAACATTCTAGGTCAAATGAATCAGGTCATTTCAGAGCCAAATACAGCTTCAAAAAACGCACCTAAGACTAAAGTAATCAAAATACCTACAGACAAAATTAGAGACGTTATTGGCAAAGGTGGAGAGACAATTAGAGGAATTGTTTCCAATTCTGGAGCCAGTGTCGATGTAGATGATGATGGCAATGTAAACATTTTTGCAAATGATTCTGAAAGCTTTGAAAAAGCAGTTCAGATGGTCAAAGATGTAACTGCTGTTCCAGAAGTCAACAAAGTCTATATGGGTAAGGTTGCCAAAATAGTTGAATTTGGCGCTTTCGTAACGATTATGCCTAATCAAGATGGACTTTTACATGTCTCCGAAATTGCTCATGAAAGAGTTAATAAAGTCGAGGACTATCTTAAAGAAGGTGAAGAAGTTGAGGTAAAAGTTCTTGGAATTGATCGCGGACGAATCAAGCTTTCTAGAAAAGTTTTAATCGAAAAATAATACATAAAGCCACCGCAAGGTGGCTTTTTTATCTAATGTCAAATTATGTCTAAAGAAAAAATAGTCGAACTTGAGGAAAAGATTGCGTTTCTTCAAAATATGATTGATGAGCTTAATATGGTTTTGTTTCGTCAGGGAGAAAAAATAGAAAAACTTAATAATCAGATTAAGGAAACAAATGAAAAAATGATGAATCAATCTGAATCTCAGTTCAACTTATCTAAAAAAACTGACAACAAACCCCCTCACTACTAGTTATATTTTAGTTTTCATTAATTCAATTGGTATATCATAAAAACAATTGATTTTGAAAACTATTGATTTTGAAAACAAATAATTCTGAAATTAGAACAACTCTATTGTCTTTAGATGATGTTTCACCCTATTTAACCCTTAATCCAAATTCAATTACTCCAGTACTTTTTGTTTGTGATCATGCCAGTAATAGATTTCCTAAGTCACTCGGAACAATGGGTCTTAGCTATCTAGATAGACTTAGCCACATATCATTTGATATTGGCTCCAGAGCCATTACAGAGAACCTTGCAATTCAACTTAATGCTACTGCAATTCTTTGTCAATATTCACGATTGATTGTAGATTGTAATCGTAATCTCTCAGATAACAGCGCATATCTTAATCAAAGTGATGGTATCGATATACCTGGAAATCAAAGTCTCACTGACAATGAAAAAGAGATTAGAGAATCTGAAATCTATTGGCCATATCACAATGCTATCGATGGTCAAATTTCTCGACTAAAAAAACATAGCATTAGGCCAACAATAATCTCTATTCATAGTTTTACTCCCATGCTTAATGACAATAAAAGAGAATGGGAAATTGGTGTTCTTTGGGACAAAGATCCATCTACCGCACAAATCTTTATAAATAAGATGAGTGATGCAGGTTTTTTGGTTGGTGACAACAAGCCATATTCGGGAAAAGACCCCGAAGACTTTACATTAGATTATCATGCAGAAACAATTAATCTGCCTCATGTAGGAATTGAAATTAGACAAGATCTTATCAATCATGAAGATGGAGTAATGCATATATCAAAAAATATACAAGAAGTAATCAATTCGCATGTATTGACCAATAAATCAAGCAACATTCATTTTGGGAAGCCATTAAGATGACTCTTGACACGCCACAATTCACAATAGGCATAGAGGAAGAATATCTTTTAGTTGACAAAACTACGAGAAGTCTTGTTATAAATCCTCCAAAATCTTTATTGAAAGAGTGCAAAGAGGTTCTAGGCAATCAAGTTACCAACGAGCTTCTACTTTCACAAATTGAAATTGGTACTAAAGTATGTCATTCCATAAAAGAAGCTCATGAGGACCTATCTAAATTGCGAAATAAAATAGTTCAAGTAACGGCCCGATATGGATTAGCGCCGATTGCTTGCTCAACTCATCCATTTAGTCGTTGGTCTGATCAGGAACAAACACCAAAAGATCGTTATGAGTTATTAACAAGGGAAATGCAGGCGGTAGCTCGAAGAATGCTTATCTGTGGCATGCATGTACACGTTGGAATTAATGACGATGAGTTGCGTATTGATCTAATGAGTCAACTGGCTTATTTTCTTCCTCACTTACTCTCATTATCATGCTCTTCTCCTTTTTGGAATGGAGAAGATACTGGACTTAAAAGTTATCGTCTAACAATATTTGACAATCTACCAAGAACGGGTATTCCTACTGAATTTCAGAGTTTTTCTGACTACAAACGACATATTGAGATCTTAACTAATGCTGGCGTCATGGAAGATTCAACCAAAATCTGGTGGGATATAAGGCCAAGTGCAAAATATCCAACACTTGAAACACGCATTATGGATGTATGTACAAGAATAGATGATGCAATTTCACTCGCTGCCTTAGTGGTTTCTACTTTGCGCGCACTTTATCGTTTAAGGATGAAAAATCAACGTTGGCGCGAATATAGCTCAATGCTTATTAGAGAGAATAGATGGCGTGCAATGCGCTATAGTTTTGATGAAGGGTTGATTGATTTTGGAAAAGGTATTATTGTTCCATTTGAAGAATTATTAGATGAATTTATAGAAATTTCAATAGAAGATGCAAAAATACTTGGATGCGACAAAGAAGTTATGGATACGAAAAATATTTTGAAGCGAGGAACAAGTGCGCATCGACAACTTAAAACATACGAGTCATCCATTGCTTCAGGTAAAAACAAAGACGAAGCACTCAATGATGTAGTCGATATGCTGATTAAGGAAACTGCTGGAGATTTCTAGACAATATCTAGTTTAATCGCCTCATCATAATCAATAAAGCAACTCCATTAAGCCCCCACACAACGCTTAATAGATACATATTAAAGGTCAAACTCAAAAACTCCGCCAGATAACCCACCAAAGCAGGCCCAAAAATAAATCCTGCAAAGCCTAAAGTTATAAGATTTGCTACAGTTAGTGCTATTGGCTCATCAGTAATACGTATCGCTTGTCTATATATCACTGCAATAAAGTTTGCTGTTCCAAAGCCAAAAAGTAACATTCCAGCTACAATAATATAGAAATTATTGGTCAAAAGTGAAGCAAATAAAACTAACCCAGAAACAATACTAAAGTAGCTTCCAACAAGCTTTTCACTAAATTTTTTTAGCATTTTTGAAGCCATTAATCTAGCAAATATTTCACCAGTATTAAATGCAAAAATAATTGCACCTCCAAGATATAAAGGAACTAGCAAATCCTTTGTTAACCAGAGAGCCGACCAATCTAGAATGATTCCCATCGTTGCATAATTAAGCATCATTAAGATGCCAAATATTAAGATTGAATTTTTAGGTAGTTTAAATTTTGGAGTTTTTTTAAGATCTTCAAAGGATTTATCAAGCCCAATCTTATTGATTAGCATTGCTCCGAAAATAAGTGCAGTACCAGTCACTGAGAATAATAAAACAGGACTATCGATATAACGAATTGTAAAAAATGCACTAAACGCACCAGCTAATGATCCAACACTAAATGCTGCATGATAAAGCGGTGTTAAAACTCTAGATGTTTTAATCTCAATCATAGATATTTGCGATTGAGAAGAAGGACTAAACAAGCCCACAAAAAATCCAAAAGGCATAAAAGCAATCAAAAACCAAAAATAACTAGGGGCTAGGATAAGAAATAATGGACAATAGGCGATACCTAAAAGACCAATAACGATGGAGTTTTTAGTTCCAATTTTGGGAACAATAAGTCTCCCTGAAGTCTGGTTACCAACTAAGTTTAACAGTCCAAATACAAACAACCCAATTCCAATTTCGGCTTCTGTAATTTGGAGCCTTTCTGCATTCCATGGAATATAAACAAAATATATTCCAATTTGAAATAGGACAAGAAAAGCACCAATTAATGTTGCATAAACTCCTTTATCAAAAGCCTTGCTTTGCTCTAAGGATATTATCTTTTCCATTCAACTAACTTTTAATTTTTAAGGCCTCGAAATCAATTAACAGGCCTTTCCAGCCATTAACCATAAAGCTACGAATATTTAAATGTGAGCTTGTATCCTCTGGATTTTCAAGTACTGAATTATAATGTTCTGCAAAGCAATCAAGTACTTCTTCCTCTGAAAGTGAATGCATATGGCCAAAACAGAATACTTTAGCAGAGCCCTGATTTTCATTTTTTGAGTTAATAATTTCACCATTCTCAAATGCTATATTTGAATAGTGATACTCGGCATCAATTA
>CAZEAO010000017.1:0-16229 GCA_964510245.1 uncultured Piscirickettsiaceae bacterium
TCCGCAAATATTTGCAAGCTGCTCTGAGCGTTTAATATCTAGAGAAAATTTCATGGATTATATTTTACTGAATTACATTGAAAACAAATGTTAAGTTGCAAGATTTTGCGCATTAATTGATTTATCATTTAGCTCATGACAAAGTTAAAGATTTTATTAAATCTGTTATTTGTGATTTCAATTTGCTTTCCTTATGCCTCATACGCGTCTGAGAGTGATTGTATTGTGCTTGTTTATCATCGTTTTTCTGATGATGGACCACAATCCACAACTACCTCGCCAACAGTCTTTAAAGAGCATTTGGCATATTTAAATGAAAACAACTATGAAGTCCTACCTTTAAAGACTGTCATTACAAAACTACAGGCAAAAGAAAATTTACCCTTAAATTGCGTTAGTCTAACAGCTGACGATGGCTTTCTTTCAATTTATAAAGAGGCCTTTCCTTTATTGGTTGAATATCAATACCCAATGTCTATTTTTGTTTCAACTAACCCTATAGATAAAAATTATGATTCAATGATGTCTTGGGACCAGCTTCGTGAAATGGCACCATTAGTAGACGTATTTAATCACAGCGTGAGCCATCTTCATTTGGTCAACCAAAAGCCCGACATACTGGAGAAGGAAATCTCTGATGCACAGGAACGAATTTCAAACGAATTAGGAGTTAAAGACAAGTATTTTGCATATCCTTATGGTGAATTTGATGACCAAACCTATTCATTTCTTGGGGCAAATAATTATATCGCTTTTGGACAGCAATCTGGGGTTGTAAGTCAGAGTAGCGATTTTTTGAATATACCAAGATTTTCTATGTCAGGCCCTTATGCCGAAATGAAAAGCTTTGCTCTTAAAGTTCAAACGCTAGACATGCCTATAGAGAGAGTCACTCCAAAATCTTTAATTATTTCGGGTAATTTTAAACCTGTTATGAATCTTGTATTTTCGAGACCGTTAACCAATTTTGAAAGAAATAATTTTGCTTGCTATATTTCTGGTCAAGACAAAGCAAAATTAGATTGGAGTGGTCTTCAGGAGGTAACTGTTTCGCCAAACAAGCCACTAGCGATTGGAAGAAGCCGATATAACTGTACTATGCCATTTAAAGCGGGGCGTTACTATTGGTTTTCTAAGCTATGGTTAAGGCTCTAAATTTTCCACCAATTTGGCCTTTAGAGAGTTTCCGAAACCATCCAATATTCTAACAGGTACAATTTTTCCAATAAGATCTCCGCTACCTTCAAAGTGAGCTGTTCTCATGTTCTCAGTTCTACCAGATAATGTGTTACCTTTTTTTGAAAAGCCCTCGACTAATACTTTCTGAACGCTACCTACCATAGATTTTGAGATTGCTTCAGTATTCCTATTGACTCTATCTTGAACAATAGCTAATCTTTGTTTTTTTGTCTCTAGGCTTACATCATCCGCAAAACTAGAGGCAATCGTTCCTGGTCTTTTTGAGTAGATAAAGCTGAATGACTTATCAAATCCGATTTCATCAATTAAGTTAACTGTGTCATTAAAGTCCTGCTCTGTTTCCCCAGGAAATCCAATAATAAAGTCTGAAGAAATAGAAATATCAGACCTTATTTTCTTTAACTTTCGTATTTTAGACTTGTATTCAATAGCAGTATGGCCTCGCTTCATTAGTCCTAGAATCTTATCTGAACCGGCTTGAATGGGAAGGTGTAGGTGAGAGACTAGTTCGGGTACTTCAGCATATGTTTCAATGAGTCGATTGCTAAATTCGACAGGATGAGAAGTAGTATATCTAATTCTTTCAATACCCTCAATTTGTGCAACAATTGCAATTAAAAGCGCTAAATCTGCGACTTCTCCATCATCCATCAATCCATTGTAAGAGTTTACGTTTTGACCAAGAAGGTTGACTTCTTTAACGCCTTGATTTGCTAGAATTTCTACTTCCTGAATGATATCAATAAAAGGTCTTGATATTTCTTCACCCCTTGTATATGGTACGACACAAAAAGTGCAATATTTACTGCATCCCTCCATAATTGAGACAAATGCTGATGCACCTTCACTATGAGGCTCAGGCAAGTGGTCAAACTTCTCTATTTCAGGAAACGAGATATCAATAGTTATTTCATGGTCATTAAGGGCTTCATTTAGCATATTTGGGAGTCTATGCAAGGTTTGCGGTCCAAAAATCAAATCAACGAAAGGAGCTCTCTTGAGAATAAGTTCTCCCTCTTGAGAAGCAACACATCCGCCAACACCAATCACTAGATTAGGATTTTTATCTTTTAATTTTCTCCAACGCCCAAGTTGATGAAACAACTTATCTTCAGCTTTTTCACGAATGGAACAGGTGTTGACTAATAAAACATCAGCCTCATTAACATCATCTGTAAGGTCCAGGTCGTGAGAGGCTTTAAGAACATCACTCATCTTGTTTGAGTCATACTCATTCATTTGACACCCAAAAGTGCTAATGTGAAGTTTGGAAATACTCATTTAGGGTTTTTGAATATGTAAAGTCTGTGTCGGATATGCAATCTCTGCACCATGATCTGCAATAATTTGAGCAACATCAAGAAGTAGTTTTCCTTTAAATTTTTTAAATTTACCAGCATCTGTTAGGGAGCTGGAAGCCCAAATTACAAAGTCGAGTGATGAGGCATTGAACAAGTCAAAGTTAACTCTGCAAGGTTGGTTTTTATCTATATGTTCGCTACTGGATAATAACTCCTCAACTTTTTCAATAATACTCTCCATCTGGGCAATGTCATCATAACGAATCCCTATTACTTCGTGTATTTGCCTATTTGTCATCCTAGAAGGAGTTTCAATAGGAATGGTTGCAAAGATTGAATTTGGAACATAGACTGGATTCTTATTAAAAGTTCTAATTCGAGTCATTCTCCAGCCAATTTTTTCAACAACGCCTTCAATGCTTTTATCAGTTGTTCGAATCCAGTCTCCAGTAGAGAATGGCTTATCCATTTGAATCATGAGGCCACCAAAGACATTTGCAAGCATATCCTTGGCAGCAAAACCAATAACAATACCTCCAACACCTCCAAGTGTTAATATTGAAGAGACTGCATAACCATAAAATTGTGCAACACCAAGAATGATAGCAAATACAAAAAGAATTTTGATTAGGCGAGTAAAAAGTCTTATTGAGTCTTTATCAACACTTCCTTCAGCATCTAGCATAAAGCTTTCAACGCTCGAAATTAACCTTAATATTCCCCAAGTTAAAATAAATACTGGTGCAATTGATATGTAACCTACAATATCGCCTAAAGATTGAACATCAGAGGTCAATTCTTTTAGTGAAAAGTATAGCCAGCCGAACCAAATTAATAGTTTAAGTGGTGCAGAAATTGCACTAATTAAGTAATCATCAATTTGAGTTTTAGTGCTACTTGAGTGCTTAGTTATTTTTTTTAAAACGACACCTAAAACAAAATGTGCAATCACAGTAATTACTAGAAGAACTGCAATCGTTTGAATTGGGCTTATATTTTGAATAAAGTCATTCATTAGAGGTATTTTAATGGATTAATAGGTTCTTCGTATTTTTTCATTTCGAAATAAAAAGGCTTATCTCCTGTCAATGCAATGAGCTGACCTTTTTCAATCATGTCACCCTCACTGACTAGTAATTCTTGGTTTTGGTTGTAGATACTATAAAAGCCATAGGAATGCTTAATAATAATCATTTTTCCATAGCTAGCCATCCTGTCACCACTATAAACCACTTCACCCTTTTTAACAGCTCTTACTTCTTGACCTGCGGAGTTATCAAAAGTTAGGCCATAATGCCCATCTACTTCAGAATAATTTTTAAGGATTGGAGATTCAACAGGCAAGGACCAATTTTTTTTGATGTTTGTTTTTTTGGATTGACTTTTACCTTGTTGACTTTTATTTTCAGTGAGGTTGAATGATTTATCCTCAACGACAACTTGTCCAGGCTGGTTTGTTAGGCAGCCTGATAGGCAAACAAAAAATACAAGTATTATTTGTTTAGTATTCATACCACAGAAATAAAACAATCACAATAATAAGTAAGTATCCTAGCCAATCAATATATTTATTTAACCATGCATCAGCCATTTTTCCAAATTTTCTTACAAGAAAAGATATTAAAAAATACCGAGCACCCCTAGCAATTAAGGAAAAAACCACAAAAGGGAATAGAGACATAGACATCATACCAGCTGCAATTGTAAAAAGCTTATATGGAATAGGACTAAATCCAGCAATCAAAATAATATAAACATCATAAGTTTGAAAGTAAATTTGTGCAGTTTCGAACTTTGATTCGTAGCCTAAATTAACCAGTAGTGGTAAGATGAAATTTTCAGCTTGTACACCAATAAAGTATCCCAAAAGAGCCCCCAGAACAGAAGCCACAGTGCAGACTGCTGCGAAATAGAAAGCTTTTGATCTATTTCTTAATGACATAGATGCCAACAACAAGTCTTGCAATGGAAGTGGAAGAATGATGGACTCTAAAAAACTTATTGCTGATAGCCAGAGTATGGCAAATCGACTAGAGGACCATTCTAAAATTTTGTTATAAATAGAATAAAAAGGCCTCATCAGCTAATTTGTAACTACTTTTTTAACATTGGGAAGCCTAATTTTTCCCTAGAATCATAATATGCTTGCGCTACTTTTTGACTCATTGCGCGCACTCTTCGAATAAATCTAGCTCTATCAGTTACACTGATTGCTTTTCTTGCATCAAGAAGATTAAAAATATGAGATGCTTTCATTGTTTGCTCATAAGCAGGGAATGGGAGATTTTCTGCAATTAGTTTCGAGTTCATTGATTCTGCTTCATCAAATTGCCTGAATAGGACATCGGTATCAGCAATCTCAAAATTATATTTCGACTGCTCAACTTCATTTTGATGGTAAACGTCACCATAAGTAAGACCGTCTGTCCACACCAGTTCATATACACTATCTACTTCTTGAAGATACATTGCTAACCTTTCAAGACCATAAGTGAGTTCACCTGAAACGGGTTTGCAGGACAGACCACCAACTTGTTGGAAATAGGTGAATTGACTCACTTCCATTCCATTAAGCCATACCTCCCAGCCAAGACCCCAAGCCCCTAAAGTGGGCGATTCCCAGTTATCCTCTACAAATCGAATATCATGCATTTTTAAGTCAATACCAATTGCAGCGAGGGAATCAAGATATAGGTCTTGAATATCACTTGGTGAAGGCTTTAATAGAACTTGAAATTGATAATAGTGCTGCAGACGGTTAGGATTTTCACCGTAACGACCATCTCCAGGTCTTCTCGAAGGTTGAACGTAGGCAGCTTTCCATGGTTCGGGACCAATTGACCTGATAAACGTTGCTGGGTGAAATGTACCAGCACCAACTTCCATATCAAAAGGCTGAACAATTGCACAACCTTTCTCAGCCCAATAATTTTGTAATTTGAGGATTAAATTCTGAAATGATTTAGTTGTATCAAGCTCTAAATTAGGCATTTAATTCGAACTGAGAAATAACAAAAATTTTACCTCACCGATATGTTTTAGGGCTGACATTTCAAATTATTACTATATTGGGTAAAAAAAATGCGGGAACATATCCCGCATTTTGAAACGCTAGTAAAAATTAATACTTATAAGTCTCAGGCTTGAAAGGACCTTCTTTAGGAGTATTAATGTATTTTGCTTGCTCGTCAGTCATGATTGTCAAAACACCACCAAAGCCTCCAACCATACCAGCTGCAACCTCTTCATCAAGTTTTTTTGGTAGAAGTTCAACAGAGACATTCTCTGCTTTCTTATCTTGAGGTAAGTCAGCAAATTTCTTTTCAAAAAGATGGATTTGAGCCAGTACTTGATTGGCAAAAGAACCATCCATAATTCTAGAAGGGTGGCCAGTTGCATTTCCAAGGTTAACCAATCTGCCTTCAGAAAGAAGAATTAAATAATCATTGTTGTCATCTGAGCGATAAATACGGTGAACTTGAGGTTTAACCTCGTCCCACTTCCAATTGTCACGCATATACTGAGTGTCAATTTCATTATCAAAGTGTCCAATATTACAAACCACTGAGCCTACTTTGAGGCTTTGAAGCATTGATGCATCGCAAACATTAGTATTGCCTGTGGTTGTAACAATTAAGTCAGTATTAGCCAATAACTCCTTGTTAATACAATCAACTGATCCTGTATTAATGCCATCTATGTAGGGAGAAACCACTTCAAAACCATCCATACAAGCCTGAAAAGCACAGATTGGATCGATTTCAGAAATCTTTACAATCATTCCCTCCTGACGAAGTGACATGGCAGAGCCTTTACCAACATCACCATATCCAATAAGGAGAGCTCTTTTACCCGACATTAGCATGTCAGTGCCACGCTTAATTGCGTCATTTAAGGAATGACGACATCCATACTTATTATCATTCTTTGATTTAGTGACTGCATCATTGACATTAATTGCTGGAACTTTAAGCTCCCCATTTTCAATCATCTCTAGGAGTCTATGGACTCCAGTTGTGGTTTCTTCACTGATGCCATGAATTTTATCTAGCATCTCAGGATATTTATCATGGACCATGCCAGTTAAGTCACCACCATCATCAAGAATCATGTTTGCGTCCCATGGCTTGCCATTATGGAGAATTGTTTGCTCAATGCACCATAAAAACTCTTCCTCAGTTTCACCTTTCCATGCGAAAACAGGAATATTCCTTGCTGCCATAGCAGAAGCTGCGTGATCTTGAGTGGAGAAAATGTTACAAGATGACCAACGAATTTCCGCTCCAAGGTCTATTAATGTTTCCATGAGTACAGCGGTTTGAATTGTCATATGAATACAGCCCATAATCTTTGCACCTTTGAGAGGCTGTTCTTTGCTGTATTTTTTTCTGAGTGCCATTAAGGCAGGCATTTCAGCTTCAGCAAGCTCAATTTCCTTGCGACCAAACTCAGCAAGACTGATGTCAGCTACCTTAAAATCATTATTTAGACCATTAAGGTTAAAATCGGTAACCTTAAAACCTTTACTTTCAGTAGTTGAATTACTCATTTATTCTCCTTGTAGGTTGAAAAAATGAGCGTCGTTTTGATTACCAAGCCTGATTGGGAGTTTTTCCCATTGCAACGCTCCTTGGCAGGGTACAATTATACCAAAAACAAAATAAAATGAAACTATTTTAGAAGTTCAGCTCTATTTGTTTTTTCCCAGCTTATTGAATCTTCTGTTCTACCGAAGTGACCATAACTTGCAGTCTGCTGATAGATAGGTCGTTTTAAATCAAGCATAGCAATTAAGCCTTTAGGTCGAAGATCAAAATGCTCTCTGATTAAAGCAACAATTTCATGATTTGGTAACTCGCCAGTGCCAAAAGTATCAACACTTATACTAGTTGGTTCTGCAACGCCGATTGCATAGGATACTTGAATTTCACAACGCTTGGCAATACCAGCCGCTACGATGTTTTTTGCGACATAGCGAGTAGCGTATGCAGCACTTCTATCGACTTTTGAAGGATCCTTACCTGAAAAAGCTCCTCCTCCATGTCTAGCCATGCCACCATATGTATCAACTATAATTTTCCTTCCAGTTAGTCCTGCATCACCTACAGGTCCACCAATTTCAAAATTTCCAGTTGGATTAATGTGGTATTGGGTTTCGTTTGTTAACCATTTTTCTGGAAGAATAGGTTTAATAATATTTTCTAGAACACTTTCTCTAAGCTCCATAAGAGAAACATCTCCGTCGTGCTGAGTGGATAGAACAACGGCATCAATTCCAACAATTTGATTTTCTTTATAAATACAAGAAACTTGAGACTTAGCATCTGGACGTAACCATGGAATTGTTCCACTAAGCATTAAATCAGCTTGTTGTCTTACAAGTTGGTGAGAAAGCATGATTGGAGCTGGCATTAACTCTTCAGTTGAATTCTCAGCATAACCAAACATAAGCCCTTGATCTCCTGCACCTTGTTCGTGATTTTCACTTTCAGTGACGCCCATAGAGATATCTTGAGATTGTCTTCCAAGAAGATTAGTGACAGAGCAAGTTGAACCATTAAAACCGTATTCTTCTTTGTTATAGCCTATTCCAAGAATAGTTTTTCTAACGATTGCTTCATAATCAATTTCAGCTGCAGTTGTTATTTCTCCTGCTAATACAACATGGTTATCTTTGACTAAGGTTTCAACAGCAACTCTCGAGTTTGGATCTTGATTTAATGCAGCATCAAGAATAGCATCAGATATTTGGTCACACACTTTATCAGGGTGTCCTGCAGAGACAGATTCAGAAGTAAAAATCATAATTAAATCCTATAAATTTTATTAATGAAACTAAAGATGGAAATTAATTTATGAATGACCAGCTTTAGCTTATTTTAGTCGCTACTGCGACAACGCTAGCAATCGGAACAAATCAGCGTTGCTTAATTATAATCTTCTGAAATTTAATGTAAAGTCTATTCTAGACTTATTTTTAAAGATATAGCACTTAGAAATGGAGAGATCAGAATACTGACTACAAAAATAAATCCAAGAAAATAGAGCTGACCATCGATTGAAAGATTTGCTTGAGACTGAGAGACTGCACTTGTTGCAAAAATTAGAATGGGGATGTAAAGCGGAAGTATTAATAGGGACAATAGCATCCCAGAGTTTTTTATACCTACCACTAAAGAAGCTCCAATGGAGCCAATCAGACTTAAACATGGAGTGGCAATAATCAAAGTCAATATCAAAATATAGATGCTTTCAGAATTGAGAAAAAGAGCCATTCCGAGAAATGGAGACAAAATAATAATCGGCAGTCCTGATAGCAACCAATGAGCCAAAGTTTTAGCTAATAATAACAGTGGAAGTGAGTGGTGAGAAATAATCATTTGCTCAAGAACACCATTATCGAAGTCATAATGAAATAATGTATTGAGAGATAAAAGAACTGATAGCATCGAAATGACCCAAATTATGCCTGGAGCCATAGTTGATAAAGTTAGAGCTTCAGGACTAATCGCAATCGGAAACAAAGAGATAGATATAACAAAAAACATCAAAGGGTTTAGAAAGCTAGAAGGATTTCTAATCGCCATCTTTAAGTCTCTTGTAATTGTGCTAATGAAGATATTCAAAGTGAAATCTCCCTTAGGTTATTTATGTTACATTTTTGATGAGTAGTCAATAAACATATACCACCGTCATTACAATGCTCATCAATTCGGCTTTCAAAAATTTTAATTGCTTTTGAGTCTAGTGCAGAAAAAGGCTCATCTAAAAGCCAGACTTTGGATTGAGAAATAAAAAGATTCGAAAGAGCAATTCTTTTTTTCTGACCAGCAGAGAGTGTACCAACAAGTTCGTTCTCAAATTTTTCTAAACCAACTTTTTCCAGAGCATTAAAAAAATCTAACTCTGAGTTTTTATTTCCCAGAAGAGAGATATAATTTAAATTTTCAATACAGCTGAGTTCTGGACTTAAAGTTGTTAGATGTCCAATATAAAGAAAGTCAAGTTTGTATTCCTCGCTATTTAAATTAAAGGCATCATAATTAATTGAGCCTGAATCGTAAGTACTTAATCCAGCAAGCAGTCTTAAAAGTGAAGTTTTTCCTGAGCCGTTTGGACCAGAAATTCTCATGACTTCTCCAGAATTTATCTCAAAAGATAGATTTTCAAAAAGGAGGTTGTAGCCTTTTTGACAGCTTAAGTTGGTTACTTTCAGTTTTGACATTAGTCTATTTTAGTTGATACCCCAATATAACCGAATGATAATCTAGTTAGAAAACCTTCAAGCTAAACAAGACTAATTATCAAGTATTAGACCTTCAAGTCCACTCTTATCAATTTCAGCTAAAATATTGCCTTCAAATATTAATTTTAAGTGATACTGAATTTTGATTTCACCGTCAATTGTGGAGTGATTAATATAGTCCCACTGAAATTGGTGAAAAGGATCAATAATGCTAGGGGAACCAATCAAATTCATTACCATCTCCTTAGACATTCCTACTTGTAGCTGGTTAACTTCATTTATATCTAAAACTGAGCCCTGCATAACTGAAGGCTTATAGACATCTATTGAAGGTAATTTAGGTTTTGCCCAGCTAGGTAGAGATAGTTTTGGCATCTTGGGTAGTTCAGGCATTGTAAAATTTGGCATCTTGGGTAGTTCAGGTAGTTTAGAAACAAAATTAGAACAACCAGTCAATACCAGAGAGGCAAGCAAAATAAAAGTTAATCTCTTCATTGATTGTTAAACATATAAAATATAAGTTGGATTTTACCTTAAGGATTTTTTAATGGATGCAGAAGATTTAAAAAGTGCTGGTCTAAAAGTCACCCTACCAAGACTAAAAATTTTAGAAGTTCTTGAGAACTCACCAAACCATCACCTAAGTGCTGAAGATATTTACAGAGTTCTTATTGACCAAAATGAAGAAGTTGGAGTGGCAACTATTTACCGAGTTTTATCACAATTTGAAGAGTCTGGCATTGTGCAAAAACTAAATTTTGAAAATAATCAAGCGGTCTATGAATTATGTGGTGTTGAACATCACGATCATCTAGTTTGTGTTAAATGTAATAAAATCATTGAATTTCAGGATGACGTCATTGAGGAACACCAGATTCAAATTGCCAAAAAACATGGGTTTGAATTGACCGATCATTCCCTTTACCTCTATGGTTTGTGTAGTGAATGTCATTAATCTTATTTTAACTCTAGGGTATGGATGATTTTATTTACCGGGCTATTATTGCATCGATTGGTGTATCAATAATTGCAGGTTCACTGGGATGTTTTGTAATTTGGAAGAGACTTTCATATTTTTCAGATTCAATTTCTCATAGTGCACTTTTGGGTGTTGCATTGGGTCTTGCAACAGGTCTTGGTATTAATTTGGGTTTAGTGATTGTTGGAGGTCTATTCGCTACTCTAATTGTTATGCTTCAACAAAAAGATTTTTGGTCAAATGATGCTGTTCTTGGTATTTTCTCTCATGTGTCACTCGCATTAGGAATTGTTGTTCTTGGCTTTATTGGAAACCAAAATACCGATTTTTTTGCATACCTTTTTGGCGATATTTTGTCCATTACTTTAAGAGACATATTTTGGATTATTTTAGTATTATTTATTGTTCTTCTAATTTTAATATCTAATTGGAAAAAACTATTATTGCTTACCCTGAATGAAGAGCTCGCTATAGCTGAAGGTATTAATAAGCTTTTTTATGACCTTCTGTTTATGTTTTTGATAGCTCTAGCAGTTTCAGTTTCAGTCCAAATTGTCGGAGTGCTGCTTATTACTTCTCTTTTGATAATACCACCTGCTATTGCGCGTGTCTTTGCAAAATCACCAACTGTAATGATATTTATTTCGATGGTAATTTCAATATTATCAGTTTTAATTGGTCTTTATTTATCGATTGATTTTGATATAGCGACTGGACCAACGATTGTAATTACCTTAGGATTTTTATTTTTTCTTGCCCAGTTTTTACCAAAAAACAATTAAAGGCTTGCGTTAAGTTCGGTTAACTGATTCGTTTGCTGTTCGATAATTAGAGGGTCAATTATTGACTCTAATTCACCTTCCATGACTTCACTGAGTTTGTATAGAGTTAGATTGATTCGGTGATCAGTCACTCTGCCTTGAGGGTAGTTATAAGTTCGAATTCTTTGAGATCTATCTCCACTTCCAACCAACTCTTTTCTTTGTGTTGCTTGTTCTTTTTGCTGCTCTAGTTGTTGTGCATCTAAAATTCTTGATGCAAGAACTGATAGAGCTTGAGCTTTATTTTTATGTTGTGACCTTCCATCTTGGCATTCTACAACTGTCCCAGTTGGTATGTGCGTAACTCTAACAGCTGAATCTGTTTTGTTAACGTGTTGCCCTCCAGCTCCAGAAGCTCTAAAAGTATCAATTCTGACATCATTCATATTGATATCAACCTCCTCTATGTCAGATACCTCTGGCATAACTGCAACAGTGCAAGCCGAAGTATGGACTCTTCCTTGCGATTCCGTTTCAGGCACCCTTTGAACTCGGTGAGCACCAGATTCAAACTTAAGTTTTGAGTAGACATTTGTTCCGCTAACTCTGGCTATAATCTCTTTGAATCCTCCATGTTCACCTATACTTGAACTTATAATTTCAAGTTGCCATTTAGATTTTTCAACATAACGGCTATACATTCTGTATAAATCCCCTGAAAAAATACTGGCTTCATCTCCACCAGTTCCAGCTCTAATCTCAATGATAATATTTCTCGAGTCATTAGGGTCTTTTGGAAGAAGAGCTTTTTTAAGTTCTAATTCAAGTTGTTCAAGAACTCTTTGTCCAGATGTAATTTCTTCCTGTGCCATTTCTCTAATATCTTGATCTTCTTCATCTAGTAGCTTTTCTGCAGTATTAATATTGCTAACTGTTGTCAGGTATTCTTTATATTTTTCATTCACAGGGGTTAACTGCGAGTGTTCAATCGAAAGCTCTCTATACTCGTTTTGATTAGAGGCAGTTGATTGATCAGACAGAAGGGCATTTATTTCTTCTAGGCGCATTGATAATTGTTCTAACTTTGAGAGGATAGACTGGTTCATTAATTTACGATCTTTGAGTGTTTGCTTGTATCTTTATCAATCAAATCAATTTGAGATTTGGTTGGCGTTTTTATTTTATCTAAAGATTGGTGTAAAAGCTTATTGGTGAGTTTGTCAGCAAGCTCTTCTACAACTAAATCTGGACTAGACCCAGATTTAAGCTTTCTGATTGCGATTTGAAGCAGTTCGTCTTTCAGTAAATTGGCTTGCCTTCTGTAATTTTTAATAACCTCTTCGTTAGGGATGTTATTGATCCACTCAATGAATTCAAGACTGCTAAGTTTGATTATTTTTTCAGCGTCAACTTTTTCTTTGAGTCGTTCTTCAAGATTACTATTAGCAATTTGCTGTAAATCATCAACTGTATATAGAAAAACATCTTCTAGCTGGTTTACTTCTGGCTCGATATCTCTTGGGATCGCTAAATCAATAAGAAGCATGGGTTGGTGTTTTCTTTGAAGAAGTACTGTTTCTATTAATCCTTTGCCTATTATTGGGATGGGTGCTGCTGTAGAAGAGATAACTATGTCTGAACGATGAAGATTTTCAGATAAGTTTTTTAAAGCGATAGCTTCTGCATTATGTTTAATCGCTATAGGTTGAGCATTCTCAAGTGTTCTGTTAGCAAAAATCATATTCTTAACACCTCTTTTGCTTAGGTGTTGAGCACTAAGTTCAACCATTTCACCTGCACCAATTAGCAAAACCGTTTGATTCTCTAAATTAGTAAATATTTTTTCACTGAGTTTGACAGCACAATATGCAACAGATATTGGTGAAGATCCAATATTTGTGTCTGTTCGTACTTTCTTTGCTATTTTAAATACGTGTTGAAAAAGCTTTTCAAGAATCTTATCTAGAGCGTCTTGAGCTTTTGAAATTTGATAAGCCTCTTTAATTTGACCAAAAATTTGTGGCTCTCCTAGAACTAATGACTCGAGACCACAAGCAACTTTGCAGATATGTTCTATTGCATCACTAGATTCAAAAAAAGAAATATATTTTATAAGTGATAAATAGTCAATAGCATGAGTAGTTGCCATAAACTTTTGAAGGACATCACGAATATTTTTCGAATTATGAGTGACATAAATCTCAGATCGATTGCAGGTTGAAAATATCACACATGCTTTAATATCTGAAATGGATAATAAATTTGAAATTGCAGATGGCAATTCACTTTGAGAAAAAGCTACTTTTTCTCTGATTTCTACTGGCGCTAATTGATGACTTATGCTGAGAACTGCAATATTTGACATCGACAAATGTTATAAATTTAATCATGAAATTATACCTTTATTTCAATATCATTCCAATTTATACTCTAAAGGTCTAATTCTAGTTTTGCATAAACAATCAACAAAAATATCTATTGGTCTAAAATACAGAACATAATCTAATAAATAAATTACTTTGCATGATAGAAGAGGATAGATTGATTGGCGGTGAAAATCAGTCAAATGAAGATCTTAAGGTTGCCTCAGTTCGACCAAATTCTTTTGCAGATTATATTGGCCAAGAAGACGTCAAATCACAAATGACACTCTTCATTGAGGCTGCGACATCTCGCTCAGATGTCCTAGACCACTGTCTGATATATGGTCCGCCAGGACTTGGTAAAACCACCTTAGCAAATGTGATTGCTAATCAGATGAATACTGGTATCAAGCAGACCTCAGGACCTGTATTAGAGCGCTCGGGTGATTTAGCTGCAATACTGACTAAACTTGAGCCTTATGACATTCTTTTTATTGATGAAATTCACAGACTGAACCCAGTCGTCGAGGAAATCTTATATCCTGCACTTGAAGACTTTAAATTAGATATATTAGTAGGGGAAGGAGTTGCTGCTCACTCAGTTCAGCTTGATCTACCTCCATTTACCCTAATTGGAGCAACGACAAGAGCTGGAATGCTTACCTCCCCTCTCAGAGACAGATTTGGAATTGTCCATAGACTGGCTTTTTATAATTTAAAAGAGCTTCAAGAAATAATAGAAAGAGCTGCATCCATTTTAGAAATTAAGATTGAGAAGCAGGGATCTAAAGAGATTGCAAAACGCTCAAGAGGGACTCCAAGAATTGCAAATCGACTTTTAAGACGAGTGCGTGATTTTGCAGACGTTAAAACAAAAGGAATCATAAATGTTGAGATTGCAAAAGAGGCTCTTGAAGCCCTTAAAGTTGACGAAGCTGGGCTCGAACAGTTTGATAGAGACTATTTAAGTTTAATTATTCAAAAATTTTCTGCCGGTCCAGTTGGTTTAGATACCTTAGCAACAGCCTTAGGTGAAGAGAGGATGACGTTGGAAGATATGATTGAACCATACCTTCTGCAGCAGGGATTTATCATGAGAACTCCTAGAGGCCGAATTGCGACTGATCTTGCCTTTTCGCACTTGGGTGAAGTCAGGCAAGGGCAAGATCAAGATTTATTTGATAAATGAATCAACAAAGATTCAGGGTATATTATTAAGATACTGATTGGCGGGGTTGTTTTCTTTGCCAATTATCTAGAGTTTATGGAAAGAGGAAGGACTGATTATCTTCGCGAAATTGGATTTGAACAGGCCTCTCTAGGCAAAGATAAAATAGTTTTTGTAGTTAAATCAATTAATGCAGATTATTTATCAACGGCTTATTAAGATGATATTATTGAAGTTCAAACGAGTATTAAATTAATTTAAAATGTGAGTCTAATTTTTGCTCATAAAATTCTGAATATAGAGAAAAATACGGTATTATTTAAGGCGGATGTCAAGGTAGTTTCTGTATTAACAAATAATTTAAAACCTTGCGCTTTTCCGCAAGAAATTTTGGAGAAACTTAATGGAAGAAAATAGTTTATCAATTGTTAGTTTAATATTTGAAGCAGGCTTCGTTGTTAAACTAGTGATGCTTATCTTGGTTTTGATGTCGATTTACTCTTGGACAGTGATAATGGCTAAGAAGAAAATTTTGATGGATGCATCTAGTGATATTGATAATTTCCATGAAGAGTTTGAAAGGAATGACAAACTAGCCACTTTATACAAAAATTTACCTCCACTTGCTTCAGATTGGACTGCAATGGAAGATATTTTTGGTTCTGGCTATAAAGAGTTTACATACACTGAGTCTACCTCAAATCAGTCGCTCATTATGAATTCAGAGAGAGCCTATCGAGCAATGAACACTTCAGCTAGTAATGAAATAGATCGCTTAGATTCAAGTCTATCCATTCTTGCAATGATTGCCTCGTCAAGCCCTTACATTGGTCTTTTTGGAACTGTTTGGGGGATTATGCATTCATTTATAGGGCTCGCATCAGTTAAGCAGGCTACGATTGCTGTTGTTGCTCCAGGTATTGCTGAGGCTCTTATTGCAACCGCTTTTGGTTTGTTTGCTGCAATACCAGCCACGATTGCATATAACAGGCTTGTTTCTCAAGTTGAAGATATTGGGAATAGTTATACTGCTTTTATTGAAGAGATATTTGTCATTCTTCAGAGACAAAAATGATCGAACTACCAAAGCGCTCTAGACCTGATATACATGCTGATATCAATATTGTCCCTTATATTGATGTAATGCTCGTTCTTTTGGTTATCTTTATGATGACCACTCCCATAATTCAACAAGGCATGGAGGTTGATTT
>CAZEAO010000018.1:0-16202 GCA_964510245.1 uncultured Piscirickettsiaceae bacterium
GAAGTTCAAACTGAAAATGGACCAGCAATGAAAAGGGTGTGTGTCGATGGCCCTGTTTTTGAAGCTCAATCAGTTTTTAATGATTTCGGTTAATCTACATAAAGTTATATCTCGAATAGATTCGATTCAATCTAGTCAAGAGGTTAAACTTATTGCTGTCAGTAAGACTCGTTCAATCTCAGAAATCCAAGAAGCTGTTGATGCCGGACAGCTGCATTTTGGAGAAAATTATCTCCAGGAGTCCATTGATAAAATTAATTTTTTTAAAGGGAGTGGACTAGTTTGGCACTTCATTGGCCCTATTCAATCTAATAAAACCGGCTCAATTGTAGACAACTTTGATTGGGTTCATAGTGTTGATAGAATAAAAATTGCTAAAAGATTGAGTGATCAGAGAAGCCCAGAACTGGGTCCATTAAAAATTCTAATTCAGGTGAATATAGATAGGGAAGAAACAAAGTCAGGCGTACTTATTGAGGAAGTCGATGAAATAGTTCTTGAGGTTGCTAGACTCCCTAATCTCTCTTTGCGGGGCTTTATGTCTATCCCAAAAGTGGAAAATTCAGCAAAAAGTTTTGCCGAAATGAAAGATTTAATTTCAAAATATCCTAATCTTGATTCTCTTTCAATGGGAATGTCCTCTGATCTCGAAGAGGCAATAAAAAATGGGGCAAATCTGGTAAGGGTTGGGACTGATATTTTTGGTGAGAGAAGCTATAATTAGTTTGATTGTTAGGCTAAATAGGTATTGATATGAGAGTAAGGTTAATGATTACAGGCGGGACAATTGATAAGTTTTATAATCAATCAAATGGTGAGCTTGAATTCGATAAAACACATTTTCCTGAGATGATTGAAAGGACCAGAATAGAGCTCAAAATTACTCCAGAAGAGCTACTCCTAATTGATAGTCTAGACATGGTTGAATCAGACCGACAATTGATTTTAGATAAATGCACTGAATGCGAGGAAGACTTCATTTTAATCACTCATGGAACAGATACTATGTGCGAGACCGCAAAACTCCTGGGAGAGAGTGGTATGGATAAAACGATTGTTTTGTTTGGCTCTATGGTTCCCTATGCTGTAAATAATTCAGACGCACTGTTTAATTTTGGCTGTGCATTAGGATCTCTTCAACTTCTTGAATCAGGCGTCTATATTGCAATGAATGGAAGAGTTCTTCCTTGGGACAATGTCAAAAAAAATAGAAGCTTGGGCGTTTTTCAGCCCTTAAGCAAATAAATTTTTTAATCTAAACTATCCAGAATATACTGAACTGTAACTTTTATTTCGTTATCAGTACAATCCATACAGGTGCCTCTTGGTGGCATACCACCCTTTCCAGCAATTGCTGATGAAGTCAGCTTGTCCAACCCGAGGTCTATTCTGGATGACCAGTCTGCCAAAGATGCATATTTAGGCGCTGCCATGACTCCAGAAGTGTGACAGCCTGCACATTTGCTATTGTATATTTCTTCACCAGAGCGCTCAGCAGTCTCAGTAGTCTCAGCAGATGCAACCATGGTACTTGTGTCTACTCGTACTTCGCCAACAGGTTTTATCCTTTCCAAAACAGATTTATCAACAATAGTTTCACTATGAGATGAATCGCTACTTGAAGCGGTAACTGACTTGTAACCAATAAAAATCATGGCAAGAACCCAAACGATTAGCATTAGTTTTGTTGAACCTTTTGTTCCTTGACTCATTGCATCTTCCTTTAGATTAGATTAAATTCCGCAATATTATACATTTGGTTATAATGTGTTGCAGTTGATTGCAACAAAAATATGTTAAAAAAAACCCTTCAAAGAAGCCTCAACATTCTAAAGATTAGCACTTGGGTAACTGTATTGATTGCTTTGGCTTTATTGTCAGTTGTTGCATTTTTGATTTTGTTCCCTCAAGCTCTTAAAGGACAAATAGAAAATCGTCTGTCAGAAATTAGCGGTTTGGAGATTGGCATTGAAAAAATTTCTCTAGAATTTCAGGAAAATCAGCTTTTGCTTGCAGTTAAAGAGATTGAAATTAGTGCTAAGGGTCTGAAGCCGATTGCAATAATTGACGTTTTGAGGTGGAACGTTGATCTAAAGACTCTTTACCAAGGAATTGAAATACCAGGACATCTCAATATCAATGAGTTATTAATTAATACTTCTTATGTTGATGATTACGTGGGAGTCATAAATACCGATGGCGTGTTGTCAAATATTGGGATATCCGGACTACTTGCACTTAAATCTGTTTCCATTAATCGAACCAAGTTAATTGGTGAGCAGTCTTTAGATCTTGCACCAATGGAGCTTAAGAGGAACGATCAAAAGATTAGTTTATCGATGCGTGACGAGTCAATATTTATTAGCCCTCAAGTTCCTAAGCTTGAAAGTTCTGTCAAGATTAACACCAGTATTGATGTTGCTAAAGCAAGGGAAGAGCGAATGGCTATAATCCCTTTTTCAATAAATAATGAGGATTTTAATCTTTCTGCTCAAGTTAAAATTTTCACTCAACAAGATAAGGTTTACCTAGATTTTGAGAGTTATATTGATCAAATTGAAGTGTCAAAGATTAGACAAAATATTCCTGAGCCATTGGCTGATTCAAAGGGTGCTCAGTGGATTGAAGAGGTTTTAACTGATGGATTGATGACCGATATAATGTTAACAACACGTTTTAACATGTCGGGCGAGTTAGAAGCACCCAACACTAAATTTAGTGCAAATCTAAATGGTGCATCAATTAATGTTAGTTCTGAATGGCCTTCGATCAATGACATTAATGCTAAAGTGAACTTTTCAAATGATTACTTGAAGATTGTTGGAAATCAGGCAAGAGTTAAGGATATTGATTTGAGCTATCTCAGTATTACTACAAAATTTTTTAATCAACCAGATGCAAAATTTTCGTTGAACGCAAGATTTAATTCTCAGAGCAAAACAGTAGAAGAATTTATTAAGCAATCCCCTGTTTCTGAAAAAATCAAAGCCTATCTTAATGAGTTTGAATTAAGTGGAAAGCTATGGGGCAATGTAAATTTGATGGTTCCACTACAAAGAGATAGTGAAGAAAAGCCGAAGTTAACTTTTGACATGTTTGCCTCTGATAACGACTTAACTCTTTTTGATGGAAAGCTAATTGTGGATGAATTTAATTCACAGATTTCATTTAATGAAGGGGTAATTAAAACAAAAGGTAAGGGCCTTATTGGGAAGGAATTATTTCAAATTTCTCTAAATCCTAAAGAGTGGATTAATGAAAACAATTCAAAACCAAAAGTTAAATTAAGTCATTTAGATACTTCGACTGATGCCTACATCAGTATATATTCAAATAATGAATGGAAAGGAACCATTAGTTCAGATAATCTCTATGTTGACGTCGATTTATTGATTGATGAAACCGGCAAGTTTCTAGTGAACATGAGAGACTTAAATGTTGCAAGTCTTGACAATATAGAAGATTGGAAGCTCTCACCAAAACTTTTTCCAAGTTTACATTTGTCATCTAAAAACTCAAAAGTTAACGAAAAAGAAATTCCAAACTTTGAAGCAGACTTGATAAACCACGATTATGTAATGGAAATTAAAAACCTAGTATTTGAAAATATTGGCCTAACTGATGATGATTTGGTTTTTAACGGGAGTTGGTTGAATGGAAAAACTGCACTTAGGGCAAAAGCATCGAATGAAAACTTGTCTAGTTTTTTAGATAAGTTTGGGGTAGACGAACCAGTCATTGGAGGTAGCTTTAATATTGACTTGAGGCTCTATTGTGATTGCGAGCCATGGGAAGTTTCCCTCAACAAAATAACTGGATTTATGCAAACTGATGTTGCTGAGGGGGTTTTTACAAATCAAGATCCTAACCTCTTTAAACTTCTATCTTTTATTAACCTAGAATCAATTGCTGATAGGCTTAGACTTGCCAGAGATGATGTCAGGGAGCAGGGGTATGTCTATGATCAAATCAATGCTAAATTTATATTTGACCGAGGCATTGCAAAAGTCGATTACTTTCTTGTAGAGAGTGAAGAGAGTGATATTGAGTTGACTGGAACTGTTGACGTAATAAATAGAGATTATAATTTAGCGGCTAATGTACAGCCTGCGATTGCAGGCACTATACCTCTAGCAACTTATTTGGCTGGTGGGGGCTTGGCTGGGTTTGGCATTTGGGCTGCAGATAAGATGCTTTTTGGCGGTAAAGTCATGAGTGGACTTTTAGATAATGCAGTTGAGGTTACTTTTGTTATTTCTGGGCCATGGTCTGAACCAATTATTGAAAAATTAGATGGAGTTAAGGTTTTATGATTAATCAATTACTCAATGATTATAAAATTAATGAAATTGAAATATATAACTTGTTGAACACAATGTCAGATAATGGCTCAGATTATTCTGATTTATTTTTTCAGCACTCTATCGCTGAGTCATGGGTCCTTGATGAAGGAATTGTCAAGGATGGATCATACAATATTGCTCATGGAGTTGGAGCAAGGTGTGTTTCAGGTGATCAAACTGGATTTTCTTATTCGGACGATCTTAACTTAAAAGCAATTAAAGGCGCCATTGATTTTGCAAAAGGCATATCCATTAAAAAATCAAAAATGCAACCAAGAATATTAAAAACTTCAAATCACCCTTCTAAGTACGCTGCAATTAGTCCCCTCGATAGTATAACTTCTAAACAAAAAGTTGACTTACTGAGACAAATTGATTCAATCGCAAGAAAAGAGCCTAAGGTTGTCCAAGTCAATGCATCTCTTTCCGGCGCTTATACTGAAGTGTTAATTGCCTCTACCGATGGAGTGTATCAAGTTGACTGTAGGCCTATGGTTAGAGTTAACGTATCAGTTATTGTTGAACATAATGGAAGGATAGAGCAAGGCTCAACCGGTGGTGGTGGGCGATATGATTATAGTTATTTTGCAATCAACTCCCTTGCTGAAACTTACACCAAGGAGGCAATTCGTTTAGCTCTTGTTGCGCTTGATTCTAATGAGGCACCAGCAGGAAAAATGCCAGTCATCCTTGGTTCTGGTTGGCCTGGTGTGCTCTTACATGAAGCTATAGGACACGGATTAGAGGGTGACTTTAATCGAAAAGGTACTTCAGTTTTTAGTGGGAGAATAGGAGAAAAGGTAGCAAGTGAAAAATGTACTATTGTTGACAATGGTACGATAGAAAATCGTCGAGGAAGCTTAACAATTGATGATGAAGGAACACCTACTCAAGAAACAACTTTAATTGAAAATGGATTGCTGAAAGGCTACATGATGGACAAAATGAATGGTCGACTTATGAATAAACCAAGTACTGGGAATGGGAGGCGTGAATCCTATGCACACATTCCCATGCCCAGAATGACTAACACCTACATGCTTAATGGAGAAGATAAATTCAAAGATATGATTTCATCGGTCGATGAAGGGATTTATGCTAAAAACTTTGATGGCGGGCAAGTTGACATAACTTCTGGAAAGTTTGTTTTCTCAGCTAACGAAGCATATCTAATTAAAAACGGGAAAATAACAACCCCAATCAAGGGTGCCACTCTCATTGGTTCAGGTGATGAGGTGCTCCATCAAATCTCAATGGTAGGTGATGATCTTAAACTAGACCCCGGCATTGGTGTCTGCGGAAAAGATCGTCAAAGTGTTCCAGTTGGAGTTGGGCAACCGAGCCTAAAGATTGACACCCTCACTGTGGGTGGTACACAGCTTTAATATCTAATCTTTTTTGACATAAATTAAGTACTTTTTAACTGGCTGTTTTACGATAATCTTGTTATAATATTGCGCTGTTTAGTTGAGGATAAACAATGCTCGAAAATTATTTACCAATTATTGTATTTATTTTCCTTGGAATTGCCTTTGGGGTTGGGCTTACAGTCGTTGGTTATCTCCTCGGTCCAAGCAACCCAAGTGATGAAAAAAACTCACAATTTGAGTGCGGTTTTCCAGCATTTGATGACTCTCGAATGCACTTTAATATTCGCTATTATCTTGTTGCTATTTTGTTTGTACTTTTTGATCTAGAAGTTGCGTTCTTCATTCCTTGGGCGGTAGTACAGGTAGAACTTGGTTGGTTTGGATTTATTGCAATGTCAATATTTCTTCTACTTTTAGTAGTAGGCTTTATATTCGAGTGGAAAAAAGGAGCTTTAGAGTGGGAGTAATTAGGAATATTTATGGCTATTGAAGGCTTAATGAAAGAAGGCTTTGTCACCACTTCGCTTGATAAGGTTATAAATTGGGCAAGAACAGGCTCACTTTGGCCAATGACTTTTGGGCTTGCGTGTTGTGCCGTAGAGATGATGGAGGCCGGTTCATCAAGATATGATCTTGATCGTTTTGGAATAGTCTTTAGACCAACGCCTCGCCAGTCAGATTTAATGATTGTTGCTGGAACGTTAACGAATAAAATGGCTCCAGCTTTAAGAAAAGTTTATGATCAGATGCCTGAACCAAAGTATGTATTGTCTATGGGCTCTTGTGCTAATGGAGGAGGTTATTATCACTACTCTTATGCTGTAGTTAGAGGCTGTGATCGAATAGTGCCTGTTGATGTTTATGTTCCAGGTTGCCCACCTACTGCTGAAGCTCTGCTTTATGGAATTCTTCAATTGCAAGAAAAAATTCGAAGAACTAATACGATTGCTCGAACCTAAACCATGAAAGAATTAAAACAAAAATTATCCAAAGCTTTTGGTAAAAAAAATGTGAGTGAATCTTTTAATGATCTTGCTCTTAGCATCAACAGTGAAGATGTTGTTGAAGTTTGTCAGAAGCTTAAAGATGACTTTCAATTTGAAATATTGATGGATCTCTGCGGTATTGATTATTTAACTTATGGCGAGTCAGACTGGAATGGAAATGCTAGTTCCTCTGGATTTGGAAGAGCTCGTCAGGCACAAAAATCAACTAATCAAAAAGAGAGCCGCTTTGGTGTTATTTATCATCTTCTTTCTATCTCTAACAATCAGAGGTTAAGAGTCAAAGCCCTCCTTTCTTCAGACAGTTTAATGATTCATTCTGTAACCAAGATATGGAATTGTGCTGACTGGTTTGAAAGAGAGGCATTTGATTTGTTTGGAATTTTATTTGAGAACCATAATGACTTAAGAAGAATATTGACAGATTATGGTTTTGTTGGCCACCCTCTTAGAAAAGATTTTCCATTAATTGGTGAAGTTGAAATGCGATACGACGAGAAATTGGAAAGAGTAGTTTATGAGCCTGTAAGTATCGAACCTAATGTTAATGTACCAAGAGTGATAAGGAAGTAAGTATGTCTGAGATGAAAAACTACACTCTTAACTTTGGGCCGCAACACCCTGCTGCCCATGGCGTATTAAGACTTATTCTTGAGTTAGACGGTGAAGTTGTAGAAAGGGCAGATCCTCATATTGGACTATTACACAGAGGAACAGAAAAATTAGCCGAGTCAAAGCCATACAACCAGTCTATTGGATATATGGATCGTCTTGATTATGTCTCAATGATGTGTAATGAGCATGCTTATGTCATGAGCATTGAAAAAATGCTAGGAATCAAAGTTCCTGAGCGTGCTGAATACATAAGGGTAATGTTTGACGAGATTACTCGAATAATGAACCATCTAATGTGGATTGGTACACATGCTTTAGATGTTGGTGCAATGAGTGTATTTTTGTATGCCTTCCGTGAGCGCGAAAACCTAATTGATTGTTATGAAGCTGTGAGTGGCTCTAGAATGCATGCCACATATTACAGGCCTGGCGGAGTCTATAGAGACTTGCCAGAGAAGATGCCAAAATATCTTGATTCTAAATTAAGATCCAAGAAAAAACTCGAGAAAATTAACCACAATAGACAAGGCTCTCTACTCGATTTTATTGAAGATTTTGCAAATAAATTCCCTGCAAGCATTCAGCAATATTCTGACTTATTAACTGACAATAGAATTTGGAAACAAAGACTTGTCAATATTGCCATTGTTTCTCCAGAGAGAGCAATGCAAATGGGCTTTACAGGAGCTATGTTAAGAGGGTCGGGCGTTGAATGGGATATTCGAAAAAATGAACCCTATTCAGTGTATGACCAATTAGATTTTGAAATACCAGTCGGTGTTACCGGTGATTGCTATGATAGATATTTGGTTAGAATGGAGGAGATGCGTCAATCAACTCGCATTATTAATCAATGCGTCGCATGGTTAAATGATCATCCTGGACCAGTTATGTCTGATGACCATAAAGTTACACCACCTAATCGTGAAGACATGAAAGGTGATATGGAGTCACTGATTCACCACTTTAAATTGTTTACTGAAGGCTATTGTTTGCCTGAGGGAGAAACCTACACTGCTGTTGAAGCACCTAAAGGTGAGTTTGGGGTATACCTAGTTTCTGACGGTGCAAATAAGCCCTATAGGGTAAAGATTAGGGCGCCTGGTTTTTCTCATCTTGCAGCAATGGATGAAATGGCAAAGGGGCATATGTTATCTGATGTAGTAACCATAATTGGTTCTCAAGATATTGTTTTTGGTGAGGTCGATAGATGATTTCAAATGAAGCTAAAAAAGAAATTGATATCTGGGTTTCTAAATATCCTGAAGGGAGAGAATGCTCAGCGGTTATGCAGGCTTTGACTATTGTTCAGAAAGAGAATGGCGGTAGCTTAAATCCGAATCTTATAAGCGAAGTTGCAGAATATCTAAAGATGCCAACAATCAGTGTTCAGGAGGTTGCTACATTTTATGAAAACTATAACCATAAGCCGGTGGGCAAGCATGTTTTGCGCTTCTGTCACAACATATCCTGCATGTTAAATGGTTCGGATGAATTAATTTCTTACTTGGAAGATAAGCTAGAAGTCAAAACAGGTGAAGTGACTAAGGATGGATTAGTCAGTGTCAAGAAGGTTGAATGTTTGGGTGCCTGTGTGGGTGGACCGATGTGTCAGATTGGTGATCAGTATTACGAACATTTAACCAAGGATAAATTAGACAATATTTTGGAAAATTTAAAATGAATGAAGTTTGTTTTAAAAATCTAGATAAAGATAATCCAGCTAGTTTTGCCACTTACGAGGCTAACGGTGGTTATAAGGTTTGGCGCAAGATTCTTAATGGAGAATTAACACCAGATGAAATCATAGCTGAATTGAAAACTTCAGGATTGAGAGGTCGAGGTGGCGCTGGATTTCCGACTGGACTGAAGTGGAGTTTTATGCCACGAAATCAAGAAGACCAGAAATATGTGGTTTGTAATTCTGATGAAGGAGAGCCAGGAACGTGCCATGATCGCGATATTCTTCGATACAACCCTCACTCAGTCATAGAAGGAATGGCTATAGCAGGTTTTGTGATGAATGCAACTGTGGGTTATAACTATATTCGTGGTGAATTTATGGAGCCTTATTATCGATTTGAAGAGGCATTGAAAGATGCATACAAAGCTGGCTTGCTTGGAAAAAATGTTCAAGGTAGCTCTGTTTCTTTTGATCTCTATACTCACCTTGGAGCTGGAGCATATATTTGTGGGGAGGAGACTGCACTTCTTGAGTCTCTTGAGGGTAAAAAGGGACAACCCAGATTTAAGCCACCTTTTCCAGCAAATGTCGGATTATACGGTAAACCAACAACAATCAATAACACTGAGACTTTTGCCTCGGTCCCGGAAATCCTCTTAAGAGGTGGGCAGTGGTTTGCTGATTTAGGTGTTGAGAATTCAGGTGGAACAAAGTGCTTTTCGGTGACCGGAAATGTCAAACATCCGGCTAATTTTGAAGTGCCTATGGGGACGTCTTTCCCCAAATTACTGGAATTAGCTGGAGGTATGAAGAAAGGTCGAAAACTCAAAGCAGTTATACCTGGAGGATCATCAACGCCTATCTTAACAGCTGAGGCTGCAATGAATATGACTATGGACTATGACAGCATTGAAAATGCGGGATCAATGCTTGGTGCTGGCTCAGTGATTGTTATGGATGATACAACTTGTATGGTCAAAGCTCTAACACGCTTAGCACATTTCTATTACGACGAATCTTGTGGTCAGTGCACACCTTGTAGAGAGGGTACTGGTTGGCTCTACAGGATGCTTCAAAGAATTCTTAATGGCAATGGAAAAGAAGAAGACTTAGATCTACTCTTATCTGTTGCAGAAAAAATAGACGGAAATACAATCTGCGCTCTTGGAGATGCTGCTGCAGCTCCGGTTGAAAGCTTTATTAATAATTTTAGAGATGAGTTTGAATACTATATCAAGAATGGCAAGAGTATGGTTGAAGAGGATCATAATTTAATTGAGGAAGTGGCAAGTGTCTGAAATTGAAATTGAAATCGATGGCAACCTAGTCAAGGCTAATCAAGGCGACTCAATTATTAACATAGCTGATAGAGAGGGTATAGATGTGCCTCGTTTTTGTTATCACAAAAAGCTATCAGTTGCCGCAAACTGCAGAATGTGTTTAGTTGATGTTGAAGGTGTTCCTAAGGCACAACCTGCATGTTCAACGCCTGTTGCAAATGGTATGAAAATTCATACAAAAAATGACAAGGCAAAGTTTGCACAAAAAGCAGTGATGGAATTCTTGCTAATCAATCACCCACTGGATTGTCCAATTTGTGACCAAGGTGGAGAATGCGAGTTACAAGATGTAGCGATGGAGTATGGCTCCGATGTTTCAAAATTTAATGAAGGAAAAAGAATAGTTGCTGATAAAGGTATTGGCTCTCTCATTCATACTGACATGACTCGATGCATCCACTGTACTCGATGCGTAAGATTTGGAGTTGAAGTTGCAGGTATCGTTGAGATGGGAGAAACTGGAAGAGGCGAAGGTGTCAAAATTGAACCTTTCTTAACAGAGGGGATTCAATCAGAGTTGTCAGGAAATATGATAGATGTTTGTCCTGTGGGCGCCTTGACTTCTAAACCTTTCAGATATGAAGCTAGAACTTGGCAAATGAATGCGGTTCAGAGTGTTGCTCGTCATGACCTAGTAGGATCAAACATCTTTACTCAGTCCTATAGAGGCAAGGTCAAGAGAGTTGTTGCTAGAGAGAATGATTCTGTAAATGAAACCTGGATTTCTGACAGAGACCGTTTTTCTTATGAAGGATTAAACCATGAAAGCCGTGCAATAAAACCAAAAGTTAAAGTTGACGGTGAATGGCAAGAAGTTGAGTGGCAAGAGGCACTTAACTTCGCACTAGACGGAATCAAAGATAATACAAAGAATCCTGAGCAACTTGGTGTTTTGGCGTCTAAGTATTCATCATTGGAGGAGTACTTCTTATTACAAAAGTTAGCTCGCAGTTTTGGTTCAAATAATATAGACTTCCGATTAGACCAAGCCCATTTGAGTAATGGCAGTTCTATCGATTCAACGATAACTTTGTCAGAAATTGAATCAATTGACCACGCACTAATCATAGGTTCATATACTCGATTTGAGCAGCCAATGATAAATCATAGAATCAGAAAAGCTACTCTCAATGGTGCTTCGGTTAATACAATCAATAGCAAAAAATTTGATTTCAATTTCAAAACAAAATTAGATGCATTAACTGCCCCACAAAAAATGTTGTCAATGCTTCATTCCATCCTCAAGGCATTGCATACAAAAACAAAGATTGATTTGCCACAATATTTATCTAAAGTAACCGTAGATGATATTCACAATTTAATTGCTGATGATTTAATTGCTTCAACAAATGGTGTCATTGTTTTGGGTGAGCATGTAAATAGCAATCCTAGTTCTTCTGCAATTGCAAACCTCATTAATCAAATAGCACTGGTCGCTAATTTGAAAATTGCTAATTTAACGCTTTCAGGCAACTCTCACTCAGCTGAAAAGGTTGGTTTCATGCCTACTGAAAAAGGTTTGAACGCAGTCTCTATGTTTAACGAGAATACAAAGGCATTTTTAATGATGGATGTTGATTGCGATTATGACTTTATTGATTCAAAATCGGCCACTGATTGTTTTAATCAGGATGATGTTTTCGTTGTTTCAATGAACAGTTTTGAAAATGAGTCATTACTCAGAAATTCAGACGTATTTTTGCCTATGGCGTCTTACTATGAAACTTCAGGAACTCACATCAATTTTGATGGCATGGTGCAATCATTTAGTGCATCAGTTAAGAGTCCAGGTGATTCCAAACCTGGTTGGAAAATTATCAAAGTTATGGCGGACTTATTAGAGCTAGAGGGCTTTGATTATATTGATTCCACTGAGGTTAGAGATGAGGCTCTTCAGTCTTCTAAAATTGAATCCAGTTTTGATGAGGTCAATGCTGAGATTGATGAAATACAAGTTACGACTCATTGGCAATACACTCCTTATGCAACTGATAACGTTACACGAAAAGCAAATGCTCTTCAGGATTCAAATATTGGGATGATTAATAGCGCTTTTGTATCTCAAACAACTGCCAAGAAACTAGGCCTTAATGGAGATGATCTTTATTTTGGTGTGCCAATTTCAATTTCAGATACTGTCGCCGAAGATTATGTTTTTGTTCATACTAACCAGGCCAGAAAGGTATAGGGGGTATTGATTATGTGGCAATCATTCGTAGACCTGACCCACCAGTTGATCCCTTGGTTTGATGGGGATTTGGCAGATGTTGTAATTATTGTTATTAAAGGTCTGGCTCTCATTTTCCCTCTAATAATTATGATGGCCTATATGACCTATGCTGAAAGAAAGGTAATCGGTTTTATGCAGCTAAGAATTGGCCCTAATCGAGTAGGTCCTTTTGGTCTTCTTCAGCCCTTTGCAGATGTCTTTAAAATGTTATTTAAAGAAGTAATTTTTCCATCGAAGTCTAATATCTATCTATTTTTACTAGCCCCTGTTTTAGCTTTTGTTCCTGCCGTTGCGGTGTGGGCAGTTGTGCCACTTGGGGAGGATTTTTACATAGCAAATATCGATGTCAGTCTTCTCTATGTCATGGCAATTGGTTCAGTTGGCGTCTATGGTATTGTTCTTGCTGGGTGGGCTTCTAACTCCAAGTACCCTCTTCTAGGAGCACTGAGAAGTACAGCATTACTGATTTCTTATGAGTTGGTTATTGGATTTGTTCTTGTAACAGTCGTAATGATTGCAAGTTCAGTCAACCTTAATACGGTCGTTGAAGGCCAATCAGGTGGAATATTGAACTGGTATTGGATTCCTTTATTTCCAATGATGATTGTTTTTTGGATTGGTGCATTAGTTGAGACTAATAGGGCACCTTTTGACGTTGTTGAAGGTGAGTCTGAGATTGTTGGAGGAACACATGTTGAGTATTCTGGCATGCCTTTTGCACTATTTTTTATGGCTGAATATTTCAATATGATCTTTATGGCATTACTTGCCGTACTGATGTTTTTTGGAGGTTGGCATTCTCCATTTGAAGGCATTCCATTTCTTGAAGGTGCATTCGAAATTGTTCCTGATCTAATGTGGATATTAGTCAAGATGAGCTTCTTCTTGTTTTTGTATTTTTGGATACGCGCTTCTTTTCCAAGATTCAGATATGACCAAATCATGAGACTATGCTGGAAAGTTTTCTTACCTCTGACAATTGTTTGGATATTTGTAGTTGCATTGATGACACAATTGGGCTTAGGTCCTTGGTTTTAAGGAGACAGAGAGATGATGAAAAAAGTTAAAAAACTAGTCAACGACTTCAGTCTTGGTGAACTTCGTACAGGTCTCAAAGTTACTAGTAAAGAGTTTGTAAATAACAAAATTACAGTTCAATTTCCTGAAGAAAGGACGCCGATTTCACCAAGATTTAGAGGTCTCCATGCTCTTCGTCGCTATCCAAATGGTGAAGAAAGGTGTATAGCTTGCAAACTTTGTGAGGCAGTATGTCCAGCAAATGCAATCACAATTGATTCAGAGATGAGAGAAGATGGAACAAGAAGAACAACGCAATATGACATAGATTTGTTTAAGTGTATTTTTTGTGGTTTCTGTGAAGAGGCTTGCCCTGTTGATGCAATTGTAGAGACGCATATTTTTGATTATGCTTTTGAATCGAGAGAAGGAAGCGTAATTGACAAAAAGGCCTTGTTAGAGATTGGCGATAAAAACGAAAGTGCTATCAATAAAGCTAGAGAAGAAGATTCAAAGTATAGGTAAAGGCAGTTATGGAATTTACATCAATTTTATTTTATGTGTTCTCATTCTTTTTCGTTGCCAGCTCGTTGGTGATGATTACCTCAAGAAACACAGCTAAAGCAGCCCTCTGGCTAATCCTTACTTTTTTCAGTGCCGCAAGTCTATGGCTTCTTCTTGAGGCTGAGTTTTTAGCCATCACACTTATATTAATCTATGTTGGTGCTGTGATGGTTCTATTCATGTTTGTTATTAAGATGCTAGATACTGATCAATCAACCCTTAGGGCACAATTTACTCGCTATCTGCCATTAGGAATTTTCGTATCTTTGGTGGTTATTGCTCAAATGGCTTTGGTCTTAAATGCTGGACCATTTGACCTCGAGTCTGCAGGTTTACCAGAGCAACATGGAGCTTCTTACAGTAATATTACTGCAATAGCCCAGCAACTATATACGGTCTATGTTTACCCATTTGAGTTGGCAGCAATTCTCTTGTTAATTGCCATCATTGCGGCAATTACTTTGGTTCATAGAAATCAATTGAATAGTAAAAAACAGATTATTTCTGATCAAATCAAGGTGCAAGCAAAGGACAGAATGAGGTTTGCCTCAATCAACAAAAAATCAACAAAGGAGCCAAAATGATAGCACTATCAGACTATTTAATTCTGAGCTCTATAGTTTTTTGTATTGGGCTAGCAGGTATTTTTATTAACAGAACGAACATCATTATGATTTTGATGTGTGTCGAGTTAATTTTGGCAGCAGTCAACACCAACTTTGTTGCTTTTTCTTTCTACAGCTCAGACCTCTCAGGGCAAATTTTTGTATTCTTTATTTTAACTGTAGCTGCTGCAGAAGTAGCCATTGGGCTAGCGATTTTGACCTTAATGTTCAGAAATCGAGGTTCGATTGACATTGATGTAACAAATACTTTGAAGGGGTAGCGATGCTAAATATTTATTTAACAATTGTTCTTGCTCCTCTGGTTGGTTCAATAGTTGTTGGACTTGCAGGTAATAGGCTCGGTAGACAACTTTCGCACTCCATTACAATTCTAGGAGTTGCTATTTCGACCGTCTTGTCACTGTATGTCTTTAATCACCATGTGCTAAATAATGGAGATATCTTTAATGAGAATATCTACACATGGATGCAAATTGGTGGACTTAATATTAGCGTTGGATTCTTGGTTGATAATCTAACCTCATTAATGCTAGTTGTTGTCTCATTTGTATCACTAATGGTACACATTTACACCATAGGTTATATGCATGATGACAAGGGATATACTAAATTCTTTAGTTACATCTCTTTGTTTACTTTTGCCATGTTCACGCTAGTCATTTCAAACAACTTTATGCAATTGTTTTTTGGTTGGGAAGCTGTTGGACTAGTTTCTTATCTATTGATTGGTTTTTGGCACCATAAAGAGTCAGCCATTGAGGCAAACTTGAAAGCTTTCATAGTAAACCGTGTTGGAGACTTTGGATTCCTATTAGGGATTGCTTTTGTCCTTATGTTTTTTGGTACGCTTGATTATGCCGAAACATTTAGTCAAAAGGATCAAATCCTTGGTCAAACATTGTTTGGTGGCTTTTCAGCTATAACCGTTATTTGTCTTCTTTTATTTGTTGGAGCAATGGGCAAATCTGCTCAAGTGCCATTGCATGTCTGGCTTCCAGGATCAATGGAAGGTCCAACTCCAATATCGGCTCTAATCCATGCAGCAACAATGGTGACTGCAGGTATATTTATGGTGTCACGTATGTCGCCATTATTTGAATTAAGTGATGTTGCTCTTAGTGTTGTCATGGTTATTGGTGCATTAACAGCATTATTAATGGGGCTATTGGGTATTGTCCAAAATGACATTAAAAGAGTGGTGGCATACTCAACCCTCTCTCAGCTTGGATATATGACAGTTGCACTCGGAGTGAGTGCTTACTCTGTTGCAATATTTCATTTGATGACTCATGCATTTTTCAAGGCTCTGCTTTTCTTAGCTGCAGGTTCAGTTATTGTCGCTCTTCATCATGAACAGGATATAAGAAAAATGGGCGGACTTAGAAAAAAAATGCCAATCACTTACATCA
>CAZEAO010000019.1:0-15519 GCA_964510245.1 uncultured Piscirickettsiaceae bacterium
GTTACCAGTCTCCATGTATTTGTCTCTGCCAGAAAAGTCACCAATAAATCCGCCAGCCTCTTTAACCATTAGAGTTCCCGCAGCTATATCCCATGAATTAAGTCCAATCTCCCAAAAGCCATCTAACCTTCCAGCAGCTAGGTAGGCTAAGTCTAAAGCAGCAGAACCAGCCCTCCTGATTCCAGAGACATGGGGATGGATTGCTCTAAAGGTTTCTAGATAGCAGTCAAGGTGCTGTGGCTGTTTGAAAGGAAAACCAGTTCCAATAAGAGTGTCTTTTAAACCATTTGTTGAAGTAACTCGTAGTCTCTCGTTGTTTAGAAATGCGCCTTCACCTTTTGAAGCGGTAAAGAGTTCTTCCTTGAAGGGATCATAAATAACTGCATGAGTGGCAATCTTTTTTTCGATAAGAGCAATCGATACAGCGTACTGAGGAAAGCCATGAAGGTAATTGGTAGTGCCATCTAGTGGGTCAATAATCCATTGATAGTCATCATCTCCAATAGTTTTTCCGCTTTCTTCACCTAAGATTGAGTGTTGAGGAAAGGCTTTCTTTATCTCATTGATTATGGCATTTTCAGCAGTTTTATCAACCTCAGATACAAAGTCATTTTCAGATTTATTTTCTATAGTTAATAAATCGACTTGATTGTGATACCTTAAAATAATATCACCAGCTGCTCTGGCAGCTCTAATTGCAATATTAACGGTAGGATGCATCTTAAATGAGCCAAATAAATAAAGAAACGAATTATACCTTGACAAGTTTTAATAAAGTAAGGATTGTCATGGTGAATACAACAGAACCAGGAAATATTGGTGCAGCCGCAAGAGCAATGAAAAATATGATGTTAAGTCAGCTGTATCTTGTGTCTCCTTCAAACTTTCCTTCTGCTGTTGCAACAGCCAGAGCTAGTGGTGCAGATGACGTATTATCTAATGCAACTGTGTGCTCTTCACTCGGGGACGCTTTATCAGGTGTCAATTTAGTTATCGGGGCAAGTGCTCGTCAACGCAACATAAAATGGAGGCAGCTAGATGTTAATGAAACCTGTATCGAAATACAATCTACAATTACCTCAAATAAACAAGAAGTTGCAGTAGTCTTTGGGACTGAAAATTCTGGATTAACAAATGAAGAGCTAGATTTATGTTCAATCCTCATGACTATTCCTGGAAATCCAGATTATTTCTCATTGAACGTGGCATCAGCCATTCAAGTTTTTGCTTATCAAAACTATATAAACACTGTCCAAAAAAAGTTTGATAACGCGCCTAAAGATTTAGCAAACTTCGACGAGTTAAACTGCTTTTATAAGCACCTTGAACAAGTTCTTGAACATATTAATTATTTCGATTCAAAAAAACCGAAAAACCTACTAATGAGACGTTTAAGAAGGTTATTTGGTAGAAGTGAGCCTGAAAAAGAAGAAGTTGCTATATTAAGAGGAATTCTCAACAAGATAAACACATACAAGCAATAAACAAAAAAAGCCCGAAAAACGGGCTTTTTGTGATATATTTCTTGTTAATTAGCCAAGCATTAATTTATTCATTCTTTTAACAAACTCTGCCGGCTCTTTGATTTGACCACCTTCACTAAGGACAGCTTGATCAAACAATACTTTAACGATATCTTCGTCAACGTTTGACTTAAGTTTCATAACCAACGGGTGGCTTGGGTTTATTTCAAGAATTGGTTTTGTTTCAGGGACATCTTGTCCAAGTGACTTCATGATTCTTTCCATATTGCCTCCCAACTCATTTTCGTCTGCAACTAAACAAGAGGGCGACTCACTCAATCGGCTTGAAACTTTAACTTCTTTGACTTGGTTATCCAGAATTTCTTGAGCCTTAGAGATAACTTTCTCATAATCTTTTACAGTCTTTTCTTTCTTTTTCTTGTCCTCTTTAGAGTCAAGATCATCTAGATCTCCTTTTGCAATTGATTTCAAAGAAAGACCTTCAAACTCACCGAAATTTGCAACTAGCCACTCATCAACTCTGTCTGAAAGCAATAAAACTTCAATATCTTTTTGCTTAAAGATTTCAAGATGGGGAGAACCTTTAGCTGCATCATAACTATCTGCAGTCACGTAGTATATGTTTTTTTGATCATCATTCTTTCGACTAATGTAGTCCTTCAAAGAAACCGTCTGATCGGCTGAATCTGTTGCAGTTGAAGTAAATCTTAATAGATTTGAAATTTTATCCTTGTTGGTAAAATCTTCAACAACTCCTTCCTTGATAACCATTCCAAATTCTTTCCAGAAAGTAGCATAATCTTCTGGCTTATTTTTTGACATTTTTTCAAGCTCTGAAAGAATTCGTTTTATTGATGCTTTTTTGATAGTATCTACAACTTTACTGCCTTGAAGAATTTCTCTAGAAACGTTTAATGACAAATCTGCAGTATCAATAACACCTTTGATGAATCTGAGATATTGAGGAAGAAGTTCTTCGTTTCCTTCCATAATAAAAACTCTTTTTGCGTAGAGCTTAACTCCACCCTTTCTTTTTGGCTCCCACATATCAAATGGCGCCTTTTTTGGTATAAATAAAAGAGAGGTATAATCGAGCTTACCTTCAACTCTGTTATGGATTTGAGTTAAGGGTCCATCAAAGTCATAGGTTAGGGATTTATAGAACTCGTCATAATCATTTTGAGATAGTTCTTTTTTGTCCTGCATCCAAAATGCTGTAGCCTTGTTGATTGTCTCGTAAACTATCTCAGCATCATCTTCATCAGAAGTTTTAACCATCATTATAGGCACGGTGATATGGTCTGAATACTTTGAGACAATTCCACGCAGACGAAATGAGTCGACAAACTCACTTTCTGCTTTTTTTACATCTAGAATTATTGTGGTTCCGTAGTCCTCTAATTCAACTGTTTCAATTGAATATTCACCTTTACCTTTGGAGACCCATTTAGTTCCATTTGCCTTGTCATCTCCAGCCTTTCTGCTTAAAAGAGTGACTGTATTTGAGACGATAAATGCAGAGTAAAAACCAACACCAAATTGACCGATTAAGTTAGAGTCTTGAGTTTGATTTTTATCAAGGCTCTCAAGATACTTTCTTGTGCCTGAATTAGCAATGGTTCCAATATTTTCCATAACCTCGTCCTGAGTCATTCCAATACCATTATCTTTAATAGTGATTGTTCCCTTATCCTTATCAATATCAATTTGGATGCTCGGCTCATGTTTTCCTTCAAGAAGTGAATCGTTGGATAAAGACTCAAATTTCAGTTTGTCAATTGCGTCTGAAGCATTTGAAATTAACTCTCTAAGAAAGATCTCCTTATTGGAATAAAGAGAATGAACCATCAAATTGAGAAGTTGAGAAACTTCCGTTTGAAATTCATGCGTCTGTTTTTTACTCATTCAAAATCCTCTATTGTTTAACTGTAAAATGTCAACATATGGTCAATCATCAAAAAAACAAGTACGATAAATCAAATATATTGAAACAAATCGAGGATTTTGTTGATCACTTAAGTGTTGAAAAAAATTATGCTTTAAATACTATTTCCTCATATAAGCGAGATTTATTGAAGTTCGTATCTTTTTTGGAACAAAGAGAGGCTTTTGACTTGAAACAGATAGATGCTGATCTTCTCAATATCTTCGTTATGGAGTTAAGACATAGCGATGCCTCTGGGAAGTCACTAAAAAGATATTTGTCTTCAATAAGAGTATTTTTAAATTTCTTGTTAGAAAATAAGCAAATAGACATTAATCCGGCTTTGTCAGTTAAAACTCCTAAAATTAATCAAACTCTTCCAAAAACTATTGATTTTGATGATTTGAAAAGAATGATGACATTGACATCATCTCAATATAAAGAACTAAGAGCAGTAATGATGATTGAGTTGATGTATTCATGCGGGTTAAGAGTTTCTGAGTTAGTTGGAATCAACCTATCAGATTTTGACACAACTGAAGGCTTTGTAAAGGTCATGGGAAAGGGGGGTAAAGCACGTTTTTGTCCAATAGGACAAACAACGATTGATGTCCTAAAAAGTTATATTAAAAGAAGACCAATTTGCACTTCTGATGCACTATTTTTGAACCAAAAAAACACAAGAATTTCCACTAGAACAGTTCAAAATATTGTAAAAAAAAGAGCCCTACAAGTTGGCATATCAATTCATGTACATCCTCATATGCTTAGGCATGCAGCGGCGACGCACTTCTTACAGTCTAGTCATGACCTAAGAACGGTCCAAGAGTTCTTAGGACACAAGAGCATTAAAAGCACTCAAGTTTATACGCATCTTGATTTTCTTGAATTATCCAAAGTTTATGATGAATTTCATCCAAGAGCAAAAAAATGATAATCAACTCTAGGATTCGAATTGCTGCACACTATCTAAAAAAAGGAGTAATAGCTCATCCTACAGATACTATCTATGGGCTTGGTTGCTTGGCTAATAATGCTGAGGCTATGAAAAAAATAATCAATCTAAAAAAGAGAGATAATAATAAAGGATTTATTCTTCTTGCATCAAACATCAGTTTTTTGATGCCCTATATTGATTCGTCAATCGGGAAAGATTTATTAACAAAACTATCTTTGCCTACTAAAGTACCAACCACATTTTTGGTACCAAAGTCAGACGAAATTTCCCCATTATTAACTGGAAAAAATGATCTTTTAGCTGTAAGAATTACATCTAACGCACTTATCAAATTTTTTTGTAAAAGGACTGGTTCTGCACTTATTTCGACAAGTGCAAACTTACAAGGTAAAAAAGTGGCAACAACCAAGCGTGAATTAAAGCGCTACTTTGGCAATGAGCTTGAATTTGCGCTTCCTCCAAGTATGTATAATTCAAAGCCTTCGAAAATTATTAATCTAGTAACTGGCGTTAGGTATAGATAATTTATTTAAATATTGATTAAGATCAATTTTTTGTTGAATTTTAATCATTAAAATTTGATACAAATGATAGATACAGTAAAAAAATATTTGTTAAATCTTCAAAATGATATTTGTGAAGAGTTTGGTGTATTAGACTCTAATGCTAATTTCGATAAAGATATATGGGAAAGAGAAGATTCAAGAGGGAATGGAATAACTCGAGTTATTTCGAATGGAGATATATTCGAGAAAGGCGGCGTTAACTATTCAATCATAAGTGGCGACAAAATGCCGAAATCAGCAACCGCACTTAGACCCGAACTAGAAGGTAGAAAATACACTGCACTCGGAGTATCTCTAGTTTTTCATCCCGACAATCCGTTTATCCCAACCACACACGCCAATGTAAGATTTTTCATTGCTGAAAAGCAAGGTAAAGAACCAATATGGTGGTTTGGCGGAGGCTTTGACCTAACTCCATATTATGGTTTTGAAGAAGATGTAATTCATTGGCATCAGGTTGCTAAGAATGCTTGCAAGCCTTTTGGTGAAAAAGTTTATGAAAATTATAGAAAATGGTGTGATGATTATTTTTATTTGAGCCATAGAGATGAGCAGCGTGGAGTTGGAGGTCTTTTCTTTGATGACCTCAACGAAGGTGGGTTTGACGCTTGTTTCAAATTTATGAAAAGTGTTGGTAATCATTTTAGTAAAGCATACCTGCCAATTGTTAAAAAAAGGATGGGAACACCTTTCACAGAAAAACAAAAAGAATTCCAACTTTATAGGCGGGGTCGATACGTCGAATTTAATTTAATTCAAGATAGAGGGACATTGTTTGGTCTTCAAAGTGGCGGAAGAACGGAATCAATTTTGATGTCACTACCTCCAGTAGTGAAGTGGTCGTATCAATATAATATTGAGCCAAACAGCGAAGAAGAAAAACTAACTAGTTACTTCCTAAAACCTAGAAATTGGATTACATAAAAGTCAACTTAAGTTGAATAAATTTCTAGTGAAAGTCAACTAAAACTAGGATATAATCCACGCTTGAAATATCAATTGTTGTTCTCTTAAGGGGTCAACATTCGTTTGCAACGGCGCAGACTTCTGACAATGCCTGTCAATTTTAAATTTACTATTATTTATAGGGAGTATAGCTATGTCTGCAAAAGATGTAATGAAAACGATCGAAGAACAAAGCGTTAAGTTTATTGATTTTCGTTTCACAGATACAAAAGGAAAGGAGCAACACGTTAGTGTTCCTGCTCACACACTCGATGCTACAAAACTTGAAGAAGGCCAAATGTTTGATGGCTCTTCAATAGCAGGCTGGAAAGATATCAACGAGTCTGATATGATTCTAATGCCTGACTGTGATACTGCAATTATTGACCCATTTACTGAAGAAGTAACTCTCAACATCCGTTGTAACATTATTGAGCCATCTGATATGAAGGGTTACGTAAAAGATCCTCGCTCAATCGCTCACAGGGCTGAAGCTTACTTAAAAGAGTCAGGTATAGGCGATACAGCGTATTTTGGTAATGAGCCTGAATTCTTTGTATTTGACAGTGTTAAGTGGGATACTGGACATGGACTCGGTAAGGCTTTTTTTGAGATCAGTTCTGAGGAAGCTGCATGGATGTCTGGAGAAGATATGGAGGGTGGGAACAAAGGCCACCGACCAAGAATTAAAGGTGGTTATTTTCCAGTGCCACCAGTAGACTCGTTGCATGACCTTCGTTCTCAAATGTGTCTAGCAATTGAGGAAATGGGTGTTACTACAGAAGTCCATCATCACGAGGTAGGTACTGCTGGACAGTGTGAAATTGGTGCATTATTCAATACCTTAGTTAAAAAGGCTGATGAAACTCAAATCTTAAAATATTGTGTTCACAATGTTGCTCACCTCTACGGTAAAACTGCAACATTTATGCCTAAACCAATTGCGGTCGACAATGGAAATGGTATGCATGTACATATGTCGCTTTCTAAGGATGGAAAAAATATATTTGATGGCGACGGCTATGGAAACTTGAGTGAAACTGCGCTTTATTATATTGGTGGAATAATTAAGCATGCAAGAGCGTTGAATGCTTTCACAAATCCTTCTACTAACTCCTATAAGCGTTTAGTGCCAGGATTTGAAGCTCCTGAAATGCTAGCTTATTCTGCTAAGAACCGTTCTGCTGCAATAAGAATTCCTTTTGTTTCAAATCCTAAAGGAAGAAGAATTGAAGTACGCTTCCCTGATTCAACTTCGAATCCATATCTTGCGTTCTCAGCACTACTCATGGCTGGCCTTGATGGAATTAAAAATAAAATTCACCCAGGTGACCCAGTTGATCAAGATCTATATGAAGAGCATGATAGTTCCATTCCAAAAGTCAGTGGAATGCTTCATATTGCTCTTGAGGAGCTTGACAACGATCGTGAATTCCTTAAGCAGGGTGGAGTATTTACTGATGAGGTGATTGATTCTTTCATTGATCTCAAGATGCAAGAGGTTACTGCTATGAGAGCGTCACCACAGCCGCTTGAATTTGATTTATATTACAGCTGCTAGTTAAATCATTCATAGTTAATAAAAAAGCCGCCTATTGTGCGGCTTTTTTATTACTTATTTATGACTTTATGGATACGGTAAAATTCAAATTAATTTAAATATTATTAACAATAAAATGATTGAAGTTAGAAATGATTGGGATCTAGATGAAATTAAAGCTCTTTTTGACCTCCCGTTTAACGACCTTCTATTTAAAGCTCATTCGATTCATAGAGAGGCATTTGATCCTAATAAGGTGCAAGTAAGCTCATTATTAAATATCAAGACAGGCGCATGCCCTGAAGATTGCTCATACTGCTCTCAAAGCTCGAAATATGACACTGGATTAGAGCGTGAAAAGCTAATGGAAGTTGAGGAAGTTTTGAGTCAAGCTCAAAACGCAAAGAATAAAGGAGCAACTCGCTTTTGTATGGGAGCTGCCTGGAGGAACCCAACTGATAAAAGCCTAGATAAAGTTATCCCTATGATTCAGGGTGTAAAAGCAATGGGAATGGAAACTTGTGTGACTTTAGGAATGCTAACTCCAAAACAGGCTTCTGTTCTTAAAGATGCCGGTCTTGACTATTACAATCACAACATTGACACATCAAAAGAAAATTACTCTAATGTAGTTACAACCCGTGAATTTCAAGACAGATTGGATACTCTAGAAGCAGTCAAAGAGGCCAAAATTAATGTTTGTAGTGGTGGTATTTTAGGAATGGGAGAAACGGAAACAGACCGTGCTTCAATGCTTCAATCTTTGGCAAACCTTGTAAAGCATCCAGATAGTGTTCCCATTAATTTACTTGTTCCAATCCCAGGAACACCATTTGAGAATGTTAAGCCTCCAAGTGAAAGTGAATTTGTTAGAACAATTGCGGTTGCAAGAATCTTAATGCCTCATTCTGTTGTCAGACTCTCAGCTGGGAGGCTTGATATGGGAGAAGGTATGCAGGCGCTTTGCTTCTTTGCAGGCGCTAATTCAATTTTCTATGGCGAACAATTGTTAACGACAGATAATCCAACCGTGGCGAATGATAAACTTCTCTTTAGTCGCCTTGGTATTAATTCAGAAGATAGTCAACAATCAATTGCTCAGGATATTGCACTTTAAGTAAATCAAGTCTATTTGACATATCAACGAGTTTTTCAGTATTTAATTGAGATATCTCTTTATCAATTGCTTCTGAACTAAGATTTGACTCTTCAATAAGTATGCCGGCTCCGTTATTGGATAAGTGCTGAGCGTTAACAGTTTGATGGTTGTCGATAGCATATGGAAATGGGATAAGTATAGCTATTGTATTTGTTGCAATTAGCTCAGAAACTGTCATTGCTCCAGCTCTAGAAATTACTAAATCTGCCCAAGCATAAGCTTCTGACATATTTTCAATAAATGGTTCTATCTTTGCATCAGGATGATTACTATTCTTGTACAAGTCCTTTACTTCATTAATATGATTTTTTCCAGTTTGATGCCATATATTTAAGGAAGTTTTAATTTGAGGAATCGTTTCGTTGATTTTTTTAGCCCCCAAAGAACCTCCAAGAATAAGTAAGTTGTTTACTTTGCTTGGTGTTTTTTTTGGGCTAGGTTCAAACAGAATTGGATTACCTGTAGTAATAGCATGAACATTTTCATCAAAAGAGTTTTCAAAAGCTTGAAAGCACTGAGTAGAAATTTTGCTCAATAACTTATTTGTAGTTCCAGGAACAGTATTTTGTTCATGGATAAACAAAGGTATAAATAAAATTTTTGCAATTAATCCTCCTATTCCTGATGCGTAGCCCCCCATTCCAATTACTTTGTTTGGTCTAAACTTTAATATGACAAAAGCTGTTTGAAGGAGTCCATAGCTGAGAAAAAATAATGCTTTAAGCAGTGTTATTAAATTCTTGCCTCGAATTCCACTCGTATAAACTCCATGAAATTTAATTCCATGACTCGGAACTAATTCGCTTTCCATGGAATGATTTCCTCCAAGCCACTCGACAACTAGACCTCTTTTTTCAAGCTCTTTAGTGATAGCTAGTGCTGGGAATATATGACCGCCTGTACCGCCAGCCATAATTAGAATTTTTTTAGACATAGTAACGTTGCTTTGAATATTTGGTTCTATTCTCCATATCAACTCTTAAAACAATTGACAAAGCAATAATTGAAAAAATCATTGACGTACCACCATAGCTTATTAAGGGCAAAGTAAATCCTTTAGGTGGTATAAGCCCAAGGTTCATTGCGATGTTTACTGTAATTTGCATCGCAAACCATGTGCATATTCCAAAGACGACATATGAGCTATAGAGTCGACCTTTTTGAAGAGCAATTTTAGCTATAGAGAAACCCTTTAAAAGGATGAAGAGAAAAGAAAATAATACAAATAGCATTCCTAAAACTCCTAATTCTTCTCCAATAACTGCAAAAATCATATCAGTATGCCTTTCTGGTAATGATCCTAGTGACCCTCTATTCTTAAATTTTTGAATACCTGCACCTATTCCAACCCCAAATATGTCACCTCTTGCAATTCCAATTAAAGCAGCCTTTGTTTGATCAAGTTTAGGATTATCACTATTCCAAAGATCTTCTGTCCAAAAAGACATAAACCTTTCAAACCTATTCGGAATGAGGCTGATAATAATTCCAATTAAAACAAATAGTCCTGTGGTTACAATTGTGAGCTGTTTTAAAAACACTCCAGCAGCATAGAGCATTGCCATTGCTGTAAGCGAGATAATTAGAGTTGCTCCAATATCTGTCTCGAATAATAACAATAGACCTGTTATTCCTATAATAGCGATTGTTTTTAAAAAACCTATCCAGGGTTTTCGAATGTCCTTTTCCTGTCGAATTAGGAAGCCCGCCATAAATAGTATCATTGAAAGCTTCATTAATTCTGAAGGCTGGAATTTAAAGAGTACAAAATTAATCCATCTTTTAGCACCTTTGGCTTCATGGCCAATTGGGTCAGGTAAAAAAACTACACATAGTAAAAAAAGAGTAAATAAAAATAATGGAATTGAGTATTTTTGCAGAATAGAAATTGGTGTATTTAGCATTACTAGACCAGCACTCAAGCCCATAAATATAAATATTGTTTGTTTGATGAAATAAATATAACTAGAATGATAAGACAATGATGCAGAAAAGACCATAATCCATCCGAAAATTAACAAAGCCAAAATGAATGACAACAGTGCCTTATCAGGCATTTGTCTCGTTCGCATGTTCGGATTTAATCTCATAGGCAAATATATTTTATACTTATATCAATTGCAAAGTTTCATTAGATATTTGTGTGCTTAATAGTTGAGCTATCAATAATTCTATATGGGATAATATTTTATTTTTAAATTTTTGACCTAAAGATGATTTCTACCGCTAATGTCACCATGCAGTTTGGTGAAAAACCACTTTTTGAAAATATCTCAGTTAAATTTCAGGCTGGCAATCGATATGGCTTGATTGGCGCTAATGGTTGCGGAAAGTCAACATTAATGAAAATATTGACTGGAGAGTTAAAGCCAACTCATGGATCAGTCTTGGTTGGAGAGGGACAGAGATTAGGAGTGTTGTCTCAGGATCAGTTTGCATTCGAAGAGTATAGAGTTGTTGATACAGTCATCATGGGCCATAAAAAGCTTTGGAAAATCAAAGAAGAAAGGGATAGAATCTATGGCCTTCCTGAAATGAGTGAAGAAGACGGCATCAAGGTTTCAGAGCTAGAAATGGAGTTTGCAGAAATGGATGGATATTCTGCCGAGTCTTCAGCAAGCGAATTATTATTGGGATTAGATATTCCTTTAGATCAACACTATGGACTAATGAGTGAAATAGCGCCTGGATGGAAACTAAGAGTGTTATTAGCTCAAGCATTATTTTCAGATCCAGAGATTCTGTTGCTCGATGAGCCTACAAACAACCTTGATATCAACTCAATAAGATGGTTGGAAGAGGTTTTGAGTGCCAGAAAATCAACGATGGTAATTATTTCTCACGATCGTCATTTTTTGAATGGCGTGTGTACTCATATGGCTGATTTAGACTATGGTGCTTTAAATGTATTTCCAGGAAGCTATGATGATTTTATGATTGCCGCAACGGCAATCCAGGAAAGAATGAGAGCAGATAATACCAAAAAGGAAGAAAAAATTAAGGATTTAAAGCATTTTGTTTCAAGGTTTTCAGCAAACGCTTCCAAGTCAAGACAAGCTACTTCACGTCTTAAGCAGCTGAATAAAATTGAACTGGATGATATAAAGCCCTCCTCTAGGGTGAGTCCATATATTATTTTTAATCAATGTAAGGAATTGTTTCGCAATGTGCTAGAAGTGCAATGTTTAAATAAAGGATTTGAAGGTGAACAAGTTCTTAAAGATATAAACATAATGATTGAAACTGGTGAGAGAGTTGCTATTATTGGGCAGAACGGTATTGGTAAAAGCACCTTACTTAAAACTTTATTTGGAGAAATTGAGCCTGATAGTGGAACAACAAAATGGAGTGAAAACTCAAATATTGGTTATTATGCGCAAGACCATAATGAAGAGTTTGAGAAAGACATGAGTGTTTTAGATTGGATGACTCAATTCAAAAATGAGAAAGATGATATTCAAATGATGCGCTCTGTTCTAGGAAAAATGCTTTTTGGGAAAGAAGACGTAAAAAAATCTGTTAAATCGTTGTCAGGTGGCGAAAAAGGAAGAATGATTTTTGGAAGGTTGATGCTACAAAAACCAAATATATTGTTAATGGATGAGCCTACTAACCATCTTGATATGGAGTCTATTGAGGCTTTAAACTTAGCTTTAGAAAATTACAAAGGCACCCTAATTTTTGTAAGCCATGACAGAGAATTTGTGTCCTCTTTATCAACCAAAGTAATTGAACTTAAGGATGATGGTGCGCACTACTACTCTGGAAATTACGAAGATTATCTGTTATCACAAGTGTGAATTTAATTAACCCTCTCTTCGAAATCTATTAATTCTTTTGAACCGTATTTGATGGTTAAATACAACTATGATAATGAGAGAGCATTCTATAACTTAACTAAACTATTGATTTAATGTTTACAGGAATTATTCAAGCTCAGGGAAGCATTCAAGAGATTAGCACTTCCAGTGAGGGCGTCCAATTGAAAATTAATTCAAATGAATTGAACTTGCTCGACTCTAAAGTTGGGGATAGTATTGCAGTCGATGGCGTATGTTTAACTGCAACTAGGCTATCAGAAAATTGGTTTAGCGCAGATGTTTCAAATGAGACAATGAGCTGTACGACTTTTTCAGAACTTCAACAAGGACAAAATGTCAATCTTGAAAAGTCTCTTAGGCTTAATCAAGGAATTGATGGTCATTTGGTGAGTGGCCATGTTGATGGAGTGGGCTCAGTAGATTCAATTGATAAGGATGGCGAGAGTGTTCGGATAAAAATTGAGGTTAAGAGTGATATTATCAAATATATTGCTAAAAAAGGCTCGATATGCGTCAATGGAGTGAGTCTGACCGTCAATAGTGTCGAGGATAATATTTTTGATGTTAATATAGTTCCTCACACATTTTCGGTTACAACGCTTGGTGAACTTAAGCCTAACTCAAACGTTAATCTAGAGATTGACCAAGTTGCTAGATATGTTGAAAGACTTTTAGATCAAAACAAACACAGATGATTATGCAAGCTTCAATAAAAGAACTGATAGAAGACTATAAGCAAGGGAAAATGATCATTCTGATGGACGATGAGAATCGTGAAAATGAAGGTGATTTATTGATTGCATCTGAAAAAGTTACAAAGGAAGATATAAATTTCATGGCTACACATGGCCGAGGATTAATTTGTTTAACTTTAACTCAACAAAGATGTCAGCAGTTAAATCTTCCACTCATGGTGTCACAGAATAGTGATCTACACTCTACAAACTTTACTGTCTCTATAGAGGCGGCCTCAGGAGTAACAACAGGGATTTCAGCTTCTGATCGTGCCAAAACAATCCTAGATGCCGTTGCCAAAGATGCAAAACCAATCGATATTGTCCAACCTGGCCATGTTTTTCCATTAATGGCACAACAAGGTGGCGTTTTGATTCGTGCTGGGCACACCGAGGCAGGTTGTGATTTAGCCAGATTGGCCGGGTTTGAAGCTTCATCGGTTATCGTGGAAATATTAAATGATGATGGCTCGATGGCTCGAAGTGATGATTTATACAAATTTGGCAAAAAGCATGGAATTAAAGTAGGACATATTGCTGATTTAATTCATTATAGGGTTGAAAACGAAAAAACAGTTGAGAGGATTAGTCAGAGACCTTTTAAAACAAAGTATGGTGATTTTGAACTGTACTCCTACTTAGATACAATTCATAATGATATCCATATAGCACTCGTTAAAGGGTCGGTCAATAGCAAAGCCGAACCTTATGTTAGAGTTCACATGGAAAATATCTTTAAGGATGTCCTTCAAGAGGTTCAAAGAGGTTTTAGTATTAACAGTGCTTTAAATATGATTTCTGGAGTTGAAAATGGAGTGTTTTTGTTATTGAGAAAACAAAATAACCAAGATATCCTTGAGAATATTGATAATCAAGACTATACAAGCAAAGATGATGATAAAACTTTTGGAATAGGCGCTCAAATTCTTTCTGATATAGGTGTCACTAAAATGAAATCGCTAGGAAAGCCTAGACAATGGCCTGGATTAGATGGTTTCGGAATAACAATTACTGAATATGTAAACATTAAGGAGTAAATACATTGAAAACTATTGAAGGTGATTTAAATATCGATAATAAAAAGATAGCAATTGTTGCAGGCCGTTTTAATTCTTTTGTAGTTGAGCATTTAATTATTGGGGCTAAAGAGGCTTTATTGAATAGCGGCACTAAAGAAAATGATATTGAGCTATATTATGTGCCGGGTGCTTTTGAGATTCCATTGGCACTCAAAAAAGTAGTGGGTACAGGTAAATTTGATGGAATAGTTGCTTTGGGGGCTGTAATTAGAGGCGGTACACCACATTTTGAGTATGTTGCTGGTGAATGTGTAAAAGGAATCTCTCAAATTGCTCTTGATTCAGAAATACCAATCGCTTTTGGAGTTCTAACTGTCGACACAGTCGAGCAGGCTATTGAGCGTTCTGGTAGTACAGACAATAAGGGTGCAGAAGCTGCAGAAAGCGTTGTTCGGATGATAAGCTTGATAGAAAAGCTGTGACACCAAAACAGCGCTCCAGAGCAAGAGTTGTTCAAGCTTTGTACCAGTGGCTTGTATCTGGTGAAGACATTAAGTTAATTGAACAACAGTTTTTAAACCAAAAAGAAGGCAAGATTTCAAAAGCTTTTTTTTCCAACCTCCTATTAAACATTCCAAAGAGAATTAACATTCTTGACGAGATCATACGTACATCTCTTGATCGAGATATTGATGAATTAGGTCCAACAGAAAAGGCAATTTTGTACTTAGGAGTCTATGAGTTGAAATTTCAGTTTGAAGTTCCCTACAAGGTTGTGATTAATGAAGCTGTTGAATTAGCTAAACTTTATGGAGCCGAAGGCGCTTTTAAGCTTGTAAACTCATCATTAGATAAGATCGCACCCAAGTTAAGACCTTCAGAGTTAGCGTAGTATTTATTCCCTTTGGTCCATTATTGAGCTTCTTGCTTAAGCAAAAAATAATGAATTCAATTCACTTGGACTATAAATTAACTTCGCTCTGGTTCCATAGTTCTTTTTTTCTTTTACTCATTAATAAATTAAACTCTCCATCGAAAATTTGATTGATTTTGTAAATTTTCATGGTAGTATTTAGTTTCGGCATTCAAATCTAGTTAGCTAAATTATGAGTTTCACTCTATAGCTCGTGCTTTCTTTTTTGCTGAAAATAGGGTTATTTTTAATATTTATATTAATTAGGAGAAATAATGAAAAGTATTTATAAAAAAATTGGAGCAATAGTTGTAAGTGCTATTGCTTCAGTAAACGTAATGGCTCTTGATGAGTTAAATGTAGCTTATTTTGAAGAGTGGCCAATGCCGTTTGAGTATGCTAAGCAGATTGGTGCTTATGATGAAGCTTTAGGTATGAAAGTTAACTGGAAAGCTT
>CAZEAO010000020.1:0-15277 GCA_964510245.1 uncultured Piscirickettsiaceae bacterium
TTTTCGGTTAGATCTTAAATATTGATTAGAAATATTAAATTCAACACTCATGGTTAGAATATTTTGTCATAATAAAAGTTTTTAAAGTAAATAAAGTTATCAAAATGTTCAGCAATCTGAGTTTTATTAATCATAGTAAGTTCGGCATTATTAACTTATTACTTCTGCCTTTGTCATTTATTTTTTTTGTTGTTTCAGGCATACGTTTTTGGCTATATAGGTTAAGCATTCTTAAGACAAGTATTTCGAAAGTTCCAATAGTTGTTGTTGGCAATATAACTGTTGGTGGGACTGGAAAAACGCCAATTGTCATTGCAATCGCCAAGTATTTTGAATCTAATAATAAAAAGGTAGGGATAGTCTCAAGAGGGTATGGCGGACAATATTCTCAGGGTGCTTTAGAGGTCACTTCGACTAGCAATCCTATTGAATGCGGAGACGAACCACTATTAATTAAACAGCAAGTCAAAGGCCCAGTTGTTGTAGCAAAAAATAGAGCTAAAGCTGTTGAGTATTTGAATCAAAATTACTCACTTAATGTTATTGTAAGTGATGATGGTCTTCAGCATTATTCAATGGGCCGCGACGTTGAAATTGTGGTTATTGACGGACATAGTAGACTAGGGAATGGATTATTTCTTCCAGCTGGACCTCTAAGAGACTCAAAGAATCGACTTAAATCGGTTGACTTTGTAATCAATAATGGGTCTTCTGTAGAAGGTGAAATATCAAGTCAAATAGAGGCTAAAAGTTTTATTAATCTTGTTACCAATGAAGAAAGAAGTCTTGATTTTTTCAAAGAAAAAAAATGTTATGCAGTTGCAGGGATTGCAAATCCAAATAATTTTTTTTCAATTCTAAAAAGTTATGGAGTCAATATCATTTCAAAGCCATTTCCTGATCATTATAGTTTTAAAGAAAAAGATTTGACTTTTAACGATAAATATCCAATCATAATGACTTCAAAGGATTGTGTAAAATGTAGTCAATTTGCATCCGATCAAATGTGGTATCTAGATGTACATGCGAAAATTAAGTCTGATTTTTATCATCAATTGGAGTCTAAGTTGTGATTGATAATGAATTGTTAGAAATGTTAGTTTGTCCTCAAAGTAAAGCTCCTTTAAAGCTTATTGGGGAAGAGTTGGTTTGCGAAAAAAGTGAATTAGCCTACCCAATTGTAGATGGCATCCCCATTCTTCTTGTCGAAGAAGCTAGAAAAATAGATACCAAAAAATAATGGATTTTTCCATTGTTATTCCTGCCAGATATGCTTCAAGTCGATTACCGGCAAAGCTACTAACAGATATTAATGGAAAAACTCTTATTGAGCATACCTTTTCAAATGCAATAAAGAGTAGTGCAAGTCGAGTAATTATTGCAACAGACGATGAGAGAATAAAGTCTGTTTCAAAAGATTTTGGTGCTGAGGTTTGTATGACTAATCTGAGTCACACATCAGGTACATCACGATTATCAGAAGTTGTTTCAAAATTAAGCTTTAAAGATGAAGAAATAGTGGTGAATTTACAGGGTGATGAACCGATGATGGCGCCAGAGGCTATTGACCAAGTAGCCTCTAGTTTGGTAAGTTCAGACATGAGTATTGCAACTCTTTGCGAAAAAATTAATTCTCTAGAGTCATACTTTGATGAGAATTGCGTGAAAGTTGTATATAATTCGCGCGGTAAAGCTTTATATTTCTCTAGATCTCCTGTGCCTGCATTTAGAAATAGCAGAGAGGTTGATTTAAATTTTTGTTATAGACATATCGGTCTTTATGCATATAGAGTAGGCTTTTTGAAAGAGTATTCTATGTTGACTATGTCTAATCTTGAAATCGCTGAAAAATTAGAACAGCTAACTTTTTTGGCGCATGGGTTCGATATTCATGTCGAGATTTCCAAGGCCTCAACTGGCTACGGTGTAGATACAGAAAGTGATTTGAAAAAAGTTAAAAAGGAATTAAAAAAATGAATATTATCGATGGTAAAGAGATTGCGTTAAATCTACGTTCAAAGATTGCTGAAGAGGTAAAAACTTTTGATCGTCCTCCAGGTCTTGCAGTCATTTTGGTTGGTGAGGATCCAGCTTCAGCTGTATATGTACGCAATAAAGAGTTAGCATGCAAGAAAGCGGGGTTCTTTTCTGACAAAATTATAAAGTCAGAAAATATCACAGAAGAGCAGTTGTTGGAAGAAGTAGAAAGACTTAACCATAATCCACATATTGACGGTATTCTCGTGCAACTTCCTTTGCCTGATCATATTAATGCAAATAAAGTTATTGAGCACATTTCTCCTTTAAAAGATGTTGATGGTTTTCATAGTGAGAATATTGGCAAATTAATGCAGAATAAGTCTCATTTAAGACCCTGTACTCCAAAAGGAGTTATGACTATGTTAGAGTCAATTGATTGTAAGATTGAAGGTATGAATTGTGTGGTTATTGGTGCTTCAAATATTGTTGGAAGACCCATGGCAATGGAGCTTTTAAACGCGAGAGGCACTGTCACAATTTGCAATAGTAGAACTAAAGATGTTGCAGAAAAAGTGAGGCAGGCTGACATTGTGGTTGTTGGAGTTGGAATACCTAAAATGGTTAAAGGCGACTGGATTAAAGAGGGAGCAATCGTGATTGATGTAGGCATTAATCGTTTAGACGACGGCTCTCTTGTAGGCGATGTTGATTATGATGCCATAAAGGATATTGCTGGAGCTATAACTCCTGTTCCTGGTGGGGTAGGTCCAATGACAATTGCTACCTTGCTCGAAAATACTTTGATAGCCTACAAACAAAATTTATGAGAATTGTACTAAAGCTAATTAGAGAAGGGTTAGGGAGAATTTTAATTTTTCTTGATTGGGCAATTAAACCTTCTATTATTAATAGAAGTTCTGAAGATCAATTTACTGTTGACCAAAAAACTGAGTCACTTAAACTATATGAATTTTATGCATGTCCTTTTTGCATTAAGACTAGAAGAGCCATTAAACGACTAAATCTTAAGGTAGAAACTCGCAATGTGCAAGAAGGTGATTACAGAAAAGAGCTTGAATTAAATGGTGGAAAGATTCAGGTTCCATGCCTAAGGGTTGATTACGCTGGAGAGGTTAGTTGGCTATATGAATCAAATGACATAATTGATTATCTAGATACGCATTTCTAAAAACATGGCTTTATAATCTATGCTCTATATCCATGGTGGCAACAAAGAACAAAAAGAGCTCTCTCAGCAATTGTTTAATTATTGTTGCAATGGTTTATTTCATAAAGACAAGATACCTACTATAGATCTAACTATTCACAAGGTTGAAGATGCGCTAGCCTGGACAGATTATGAGGGCGATAGTAAATTTTTTATAGAAATTGAAGAGTCATTGGATAATAAAAAATTTATTATTACAATGTGTCATGAAATGATTCATGTATGCCAGTTTTTGGCAGAAGTCGAAGTTAGTGAGCTATCTGCCTATCATTTTGAAGAAAAACTTGCAGAGCAGTTTTATCATGAAGAGTTTAGTCAAAATGGAAGTGTTCTGGACTTGAATGAGGGTTAAGGAAGATAGTCCTTTAAATTATCAATAGACCTCTGCAATTCTTCGTAAGAATTTGAAGTAATCGTAATGTGTCCTAACTTTCTGTTCTTGCGTTCTTCTTTGTCATAGAGATGCAGATGAGCATTTTCTGTTTCAAGGACTTTATTGGTAGGTCCATGGACACCAATAATATTTATCATAGCATTGTATTTGTATTTAATTGATGTTTCACCAAGAGGGCTGTCCGTAATTGCTCTGATGTGATTTTCAAATTGAGAGGTTTGAGAGCCTTCAATTGTCCAATGTCCAGAATTGTGAACCCTCGGCGCAATTTCATTGACAATCAATTCATCATCAGATTCAAAGAGCTCAAGAGTTAGCACCCCAATATGTTTAATTTCAGATAAGAGAGAATGCACATAGCTTTCAGCTTTTTTTTGAAGCAGCTTTGAAATATTTTGCGCTGGTGCAATTGTCAACCTTAATATGCCTTCATGGTGAGAATTTTCAACCAGAGGGTAAAATTTAATTGTGCCATCTATTGCCCTAACTGCGATAATCGAGAGCTCTCTTTCAAATTTAATAAAACCTTCAAGAATAGATTCAGTGCCAGACATTTTTTCCCAGACTTTATTAATTTCAGTTTTAGATTTAATTAGAAACTGGCCCTTACCATCATAACCCTCAGTAGTAGTTTTCAAAATTGCAGGAAGACCAATATTATTTATGGCACTTTTGAGATCGGAAATACTATTAACCAATTCATAGGGTGCGCAAGGAATATTTAGTTTCTTTAGTAAATCTTTTTCTCTTGCCCTGTGTTGGGTGAGGTATAGAGATTTGTCCCCCGGGTAAACTTTTGCAGTTTTACTAATTTCATTAACAATTGCCACGTCTGTATTTTCACTCTCATAGGTTACTACATCAGAATCATTGGCAAATTGTTTTATAATTTCAGGTTTATTTATATGAACAAATGTCTTTCCAAGTAGAGAAGAAGGGTCTTCTTTTGACATGGCTAAGAATCTCATTTGATGACCCAAAGGATAAGCAGATAGCGCAAGCATTCTCCCTAATTGACCAGCACCAAGAACACCAATTTTCATAAGTTAATTTTCTAGATTTGTATTATTTAATACGTTTTGAGTTTGTTCTGATCTAAATTTACTAACTCTTTCTCTAATTGTTGGATTGTGATTTCCAACAATTTGTGCAGCCAATAATCCAGCATTTTTTGCTCCTGATTCGCCAATAGCAAGGGTGCCTACTGGAATACCACCCGGCATTTGAACGATTGATAATAAAGAATCTTGTCCACTTAAGGCTTTAGATTGAACTGGAACACCTAGAACTGGAACAATCGTTTTGGAGGCAACCATTCCAGGCAAATGAGCCGAACCGCCAGCACCTGCAATAATTACTTCAAGTCCTCTTTCTTCAGCAGTTTCCGCGTACTGAAACATTAAATCAGGCGTCCGGTGAGCAGAAACGACTTTAACTTCGTAAGGAACACCAAGCTCTTCGAGCATATCTGTAGCATTTTTCATTGTGGGCCAATCTGATTTTGAACCCATAATAACTCCGACTAATGCACTCATTTTTTTATTTGTGAGGTAATTTAGTTAAATTATACCAAAAACATAATATCGATAAGTGCCGATACATAAGGGCATTTCAATGAAAATTAGAATTTAAAGCTTTTATCTAAAAACGGTAGATGTCCGCTATTTAAAACATGAATTTTTGTACCTGATTCAGCATACCAATGCTGAATTTTTTCTGGAACGAGTGTATCAAGTTTGCCAAGAATACAGGTTTTTGGAGTTGAAATATTATTGTATATAGTTCTTAGGTCAGTGCTAATGATAATATCTAAACCATTATTTAAAGCACCTTGAGATGCTGGAAATTTTTGAATCGATTTATGAAGTTCTTGGATTTGAGATTTGTTTTTGGTTTGTAGACTCACGAAACGTTTTAAGGTTTTAGTGCTATCAATTTTCAAGTTGATTGCAAATTGGTTAAATACTTCCTTTTTTATCCCAAAACCCCACTTATCGTTATTAACTAGGCACGGGCTTGCAGCAACTAATATTAATTCATTAAGTTTAATTTTGTTTGCTATATAAATAGAGAGTAGCCCACCCAAAGACCATCCGAATAGATTAGATTTTTTTGGGATAAGTTTTATTATCTCATTACACCAATCTTCAATACCTCCATCTATATCTGGACTTCGTCCGTGACCGGGTAGATCAATTATTGTTATACGATAGTCTCTTTTATATTTACTGATAAGATCTAGAAAAATATCACTATTAAAAGCCCATCCATGCAATAAGACTAGATCTGGACCCTTACCGATTGACTTATGCCATAACATTATTGACCTTTTCAAGAAGAACATCTATCTGCTCTAATGTGTGATTTGAAGAAACTGTGAAGCGAAGTCTAGCCGTGTTAGGAGGAACAGTAGGGGGGCGAATTGCACTCACAATAAAACCTTCATTAAATAACCAGTTACTGATTTCTAAAGCCTTTGAACTAGAGCCAACGATTAGTGGCTGGATAGCGCTATTTGAGTCTTCAAAACTAAGTCCTAGCTGATTGGCCATTTTTTTAAAATGATTTATATTGGTTAGTAATTTATCTCGTTGCTCTCCTTTTTTTATCAGCTCTATGCTCATGAGAATTCCTTGGCATATGTGTGGTGAAAGGGCAGTTGTATAGGTGTACGGTCTAGATTTTTGAATTAAAAATTCAATAAAATCTCTATCTCCAGAGACAAAAGCTCCCATTAGACCTGCAGCCTTTCCAAGTGTAGCCATGTAGATAGAATGTTTCGGTATAGTTGGATCAAAAATGCCAAAACCATGAGCATCATCTTGCATAAAGATTGTATTTTCATTATCAATAAGCTTAGCAATGCCGGAAATATTTGCCCGATCTCCATCCATGCTAAATACATTGTCTGTAACAATTAAACCTGGACCAGATTGTTTTTTTATTTTTTTACCCAGAGATTCAAGGTTATTGTGAAGGTACCTTTGAATTGGAAGTCCAATCAATCGATTACCATCAATCAATGATGCGTGATTTAATTTATCTTGGAGAGACCATTTAATCTCATCTCGAAGAGCAGAAAAAACACCAAGATTTGCATTGTATCCAGATGAAAAAATAAGAGTACTATCTTGACCAGTAAACTCTGCCAAAGCCTCCTCAAGTAATTTGTGAGATTCTGAATGCCCACTTACTAAGTGAGATGCACCTGACCCAGCTCCATATTTTTGAATGCCTTCAGTCAATGCTTCTTTAATTTTAGGATGGTTGGCAAGAGATAGATAATCGTTAGAGCAAAAATTAATAACATCTTGATTATCGATTTTCATTCTAGTAGCTTGGGCACTTTTTGCAACTCTACGAAATCTTAATAGGTGATTCTTTTGAAGATCACTTATTTTTTTTGAAAAGTTCATGAGAATGATGTTTGATTACTATATAAGATTTTCCATTGGTGATGAGGCACTAGCAAAAGCCTTTTTCATCATTCTTCCGGCAAGATATGACTCTCTACCAGCAATAATAGCGTGTTTCATTGCGCTCGCCATCAAAAGAGGGTCATTCGCATTGGCAATAGCTGAGTTCATTAGCACACCATCACAACCAAGTTCCATTGCTTTAGAGGCATCACTTGCGCAACCTATTCCTGCATCTACTAAAACGGGCACGCTTGAATTATCTTTAATCAATTTAATATTGAAAGGATTTGAAATACCTTGTCCAGATCCAATAAGGGAGCCAAGCGGCATAATTGCACAGCAACCAATATCTTCAAGTTCTTTCGCAAGTATTGGATCGTCAGAGGTGTACACCATTACATCAAAGTTTTCTTTAACTAACGTCTTAGCTGCATCCAGAGTTTCAACAATATTTGGGTATAGGGTTTTTTCATCGCCAAGAACTTCAAGTTTAACTAGATTATGACCATCCAATAACTCTCGAGCAAGAAGACAAGTTCTTACAGCATCTTTTGCATTGTAGCATCCAGCAGTATTCGGAAGAATGGTGTATTTTTCTGGTGAAATAACATCAAGAAGACTCTCTTCATTCGCATTTTGTCCAATGTTTGTTCTTCTAATGGCTACAGTAATGATTTCAGAACCTGATATTTCAGTTGCTAGTTTTGTTTCATTTAGGTCTTTATATTTTCCTGAACCAACAAGCAGTCTTGAGTTAAAAGTGCGTCCAGCAACAACAAATGGAGTATCTTTTTTCATAGCGTTATAAGATACCATGTGACGTTATCAATATTGCAGTATTGACTCGGAATCTTTTCAAAATTAGATGAATTTAATAGATTGTTAATCCCGCAATCTTTTGAATATCATTAATTGCTTTTGTGACCATTTTTGAAAGAGAGAAATCTGAGTCGTGATGAGATTGCGAATGATGAACAAACTCTTCCACCATTAATTGATAATGATTGCAAGCTGGAAATTCAACTTTATTTCCCTCCATGAGTCCACCTTTAGACCAATAGGCATAGGTTTTTTCTGGTGGGTTAACTGGAACATTTAGTTTTGCCCAACCGTTTGAGCCAAGCAAAGTAAAAGCTTGACAAAGTGCTGCGTTAGCTGAAACAGTGAAGCTAAGAGTCTCTCCATTTGGCCAACTGAGTGTTGCATCAACTTGTTTTTCAATTTCGTATTCTTCGTTCATAATTGCAACTGCCGATATTACTTTGGGGTCTCCTTCGAAAAGCATACATCCTGACAAAATTGCATAACAGCCAATATCATATAATGGGCCTCCGCCATACTTAATAAGATTACGAACGTTACCTACAGGTTGTTGAGGATAGCTGAAGATGAAGTGTGATGACTGATATTTACCAATATCAAGGTTTTGCAGCCAATGCCATTGAGGGTGGCTTCTAACCATAAAGGCCTCATAGAAAAATGCTTTACTTTCTTTAGCAGCAGACTCTAGTTGCGATAATTCATTTAAGTTAAGCGCAACAGGTTTTTCGCAAAGTACATGTTTGCCTGATTTAAGTGCTTTAATTGAGTAGGGGACATGAAGGTGGTTTGGAAGTGGATTATAAATTGCATCAACTAAAGGGTCTTCAATCAGACTTTCATAGTCAGTTTGTATGGCATTTCCATAGATGTTTGGTAAAGAAACCTGATTCGGCTTCCTTTTACCAACATGAGTAACTTCATGGCCGGCATTAATTATTGCTGGAACAACGCGTTCGCGAGCAATTTTTGCCTCTCCTAATATTCCAAATTTCATTTTGTAAACTCTATCTAAAATTTTAATCATACATATTTTCAATTATGATTTTTTAGAATAATATTTCAATTTGTATTAACATGTAAAATTAGAATTGAATATTGAATTAATATAGGAATTACAGTGCCTCTCAATGCAATACAACATCCTTTGATTGCCCATAAGATTGCCTTATTAAGACAGCAAGGAATAAGCACAAAACAATTTCGTGAGCTTGCTAATGAAGTTGCTAGTCTTTTGACATATGAGGCGACAAGAGACCTTCCTTTGGAAAATAGAATAATTAATGGTTGGGAAGGTAAGTCTATTAATACTGAGATGTTAACTGGAAAAAAGCTATCAGTAGTTCCGATTCTTAGAGCGGGACTTGGAATGCTTGATGGTGTTTTAACTCTAGTCCCTAATGCAAAAGTCAGTGTAGTGGGTCTATACAGAAATGAGGAAACATTAGAACCAGTGGCATATTTCGATAAGGTCATTACAGATATTGAACAAAGAACTTCATTAATCATTGATCCAATGTTGGCTACTGGGGGCACACTTCTTGCAACAATTGACTTATTGAAGCAAAAGGGTTGCAAGAAAATTATTGGATTATTTTTGGTTGCCTCTCCTGAAGGGCTTGAGAGGGTTTCAAAGCTTCATCCAGATGTTGATTTGTTTATTGCGGCGATTGATGAATCACTCAATGAATATGGCTATATTCTGCCTGGTTTGGGAGATGCAGGAGACAAAATCTTCGGCACCAAATAATTTTAAAAGATTGCTTTAAATCGGTTCTTTATTTAAACTCTTAAAAGCATTAAGTGCTTTTTCCTTCGAAGCTTTCAAATCGACAATAGGTTTTGGATAGTTTTTTCCAATAACAACATTTGCCTTGTCTAGGACTTCTTTAGGTGCCTCCCAAGGACTATATAAATGCTTGTTTGGAAGTTCTTTTAGTTCAGGAATATATTGTCTGATATATTCGCCATCAGGATCAAATTTTTCTCCTTGAGTAACAGGATTAAATATCCTAAAGTATGGTGCAGCATCTGCTCCACAGCCTGCTATCCATTGCCAACTTGCGCTATTATTTGCAAGATCTGCATCAACTAGGCAATCCCAAAACCATCGCTCACCATGATACCAACTCAAGAGTAGGTTTTTTACTAGAAATGAACCTACAATCATTCTAACTCGATTGTGCATTGAGCCTGTCAGCCATAATTCTCTCATTCCTGCATCAACCATGGGAACTCCAGTTTGACCCTTTTGCCAAGCTTGTAAATAGTCTGAATTCTTTTCCCAAGGGAATTGATCAAACTTTGATTGCAGATTTTTTCTTGGAAGGTTAGGATTAAAATAAAGTTGACTATAGAAGAACTCTCTCCAAGCTAGCTCGCTTAAAAAATGATCAATATTATTATTGCTTCCTTTGAGTCTTGCTAAATACCAGACTTGGTTTGGTGAAAGTTCGCCAAAATGTATGTGAGGTGAAATTCTTGAAACAAAAGGTTTTGCTGGAAAGTCTCTACCGTCTTTATATTTATCTATTCCATTATCAAAAAATTCCGATAATCGTTTATAGCCTCCATTTTCACCAATATTCCAAAAAGGCTGCATTGCAATATCCCACCTGATAGACGGAAGTAGGGATAGTTCATCTAGCTTCAAAGATTTTTCACTATCATCAATAAAATTAGAAATATCGACTTTAGGAAGCGGTTTTCGAGGTTCGTCAGATTGCAAACAACCCTTTCGATAAAAAGGAGTAAAAACTTTATAGGGAGTTCCGTCGTCTTTTTTAATTGTCCAAGGTTCCCAAAGCAAAGATCCATTAAATGTATTTACTAAAATTCCCCTAGACTCAAGTTGAGATTTTATTTGTGAATCTCTTTTTATTCTCCATGGCTCATAGCACCTATTCCAAAATACAATATTAATTTCTAATCGGTCAATAATCTCTAGTAAGGTTTCAAGAGGGTCTCCATGGTAAAGAGATAATGTATTGTTTAAATTTTGATTAAGGTCTTTAAGAGAATTGTGAAGCCAGAATCGGCTTGCTCCACCCATAGAAAATTCTCCAGAATTAAGTTCGTCTAGGATGTATATAGGTAGAACTTTTCCATGTTTTGAAGCTTCATGTAATGCTGGATTATCAGATAAACGAAGATCCTGACGAAACCAATGAAGCACTTTAATATTTTTCATAACAGAATTATAAAATTTTGTTGTGAAGGCTAGATGAAGATTAGGAGTTGTTTGGAAATAGGAAAATATGGCGGAGAGAGAGGGATTCGAACCCTCGATAGGAGTTAAAGCCTATACTCCCTTAGCAGGGGAGCGCCTTCAGCCACTCGGCCACCTCTCCGAAGAACGCATATTATACTGCAATTATATTGAGTGAGCATTTTAGAAACGGACCTTTTATCAAATATTATTCAACGATTTCAAAATCATGAGTAATGGTCGCTGTTTTTCCAAGCATTATTGAAGCAGAACAGTATTTTTCAGCTGACAATGAGATTGCTTTTTCAACTTTTTTTGAATCTAGAATCTCCCCTTTAAGAATGAATCGAATATGAATATCAGTAAAGACTTTTGGGTGGTCATTAGCCCTATTTGCATTAACTTGAGTTTCGCAATGAGAAAGGTTTTGACGCATTTTTTTTAGAGTTGATATAACATCAATCATAGTGCATCCAGCAACTCCAAGTAAAAGAATTTCCATTGGCCTTACGCCTAGGTTTTCACCGCCAATTTCAGGAGGACCATCCATTGTAATAGTGTGGCCACTATCTGACTTGCCAACCATAAGCATTCCATCAACCCAATTCACAGATATATTCATTCAAATAGCTCCCTAAGTTTTTGGCCAGGATTAGAATGTTTCATAAAAGCCTCGCCAATCAAAAAACCAAACACATTATTTTGATGCATTAAATCGACATCCTGTTTATTTTTGATGCCGGATTCAGTAATTACTAATTTATCATCGCCAATCTCAGAGAGTAAGTCAATGGTAGTTTGAAGACTTACTTCAAAATTACGAAGATTTCTATTATTTATTCCAAGTAAAGGTAAGTCCAGTTTTAAGGCACGATTCAGCTCATCATGGTCATGAACTTCAACAAGAGTATCCATTTGTAATGAAGAAGCGATGTTACTTAAATTTTTCAATTCGTCATCCTTCAAGCAAGAGGCAATTAATAAAATACAATCTGCACCAATAGCCCTAGATTCATAGACTTGATAGGGATGAATGATAAAATCTTTTCTAATGATAGGGATTGATACGGCTGCTCTGGCTTTTATTAAATATTGAGGATCACCCTGAAAAAAGTCACGGTCAGTTAATATAGAGAGACAACTTGCACCTCCCGACTCATAGCTTTTTGCTATTTCTACAGGCTCAAAGTTTTCTCTTAAAATTCCTTTACTGGGAGACGCCTTTTTGATTTCAGCAATGATTCCACTTTGACGTTTTATGACTTTATTGTTTAAAGCATTGTAGAATCCACGAGGACTATCAGTATCATCAGCTAATTCAATCATTCTTTCAATTGGAACTCGATTAATTGATTCTGCAACTTCTTCTTGTTTTCTTGAAACAATTTTGTTTAGGATGTCAGGTGTTTTTTGTGCCATGGTTTAAAGGAATTTATAACTATGCTTATTTTAAACGAATATAATTTACGTATATATTTATGTAATGAGCGAAGTTCATGAATTTACTAGATTTTCAGGCTGGGATTGAACACCCATTCTTTTTAATTGCTGGCCCATGTGTTATTGAGTCAGAGGCTTTGGCAATTGAAAGTGCGAGCTATCTAAAAAAAGTTTGTAACGAGCTTGATATTAACTTTATCTACAAGTCTTCCTTTGATAAGGCAAATCGAACTAGTGCAGATAGTTTTCGTGGACTTGGAATAGAAGAGGGTTTAAGGATACTTGAAAAGGTTAAATTAGAAGTTGGTGTGCCCGTTTTAACGGATGTTCATGAGGATACTCCATTGGATGAAGTGAGCTCAGTAGTTGATGTACTTCAAACCCCAGCGTTTCTTGTGAGACAAACAAATTTTATTCAGAATGTTTGTAGTCAAGGTTTATCTGTGAATATCAAAAAAGGACAATTTCAGGCGCCATGGGATATGGAAAATGTTGTTGAAAAAGCTAAAGCTACTGGGAACCAACAAATAATGATTTGCGAGAGAGGAACTTCATTTGGTTACAACACACTCGTTTCAGATATGAGAGGTCTCTCAAGTATGCGATCAACCAAATGCCCGGTTGTTTTTGATGCAACTCACTCCGCTCAACAGCCAGGTGGACAAGGTAAGTCTTCTGGCGGCCAAAGAGAGATGGTTCCTGTGTTGGCTAGAGCAGCTGTAGCGGTTGGTATATCAGGAATCTTTATGGAAACTCATCCAAATCCAGATTTGGCTAAAAGCGATGGTCAAAATTCTATGCCAATGAACTTAATGTTTACGTTACTTGAAACTCTTAAGGAGATTGACTCTGTGACAAAAAAAAATAATTTATTAGAGGACTCTATCAATGACTAGAATTGCCATAAATGGATCTAAAGGAAAAATGGGTCAAACCCTAATTGAGGCAGTTAATGCTAACTCAAAAGTAGAGTATGGTGTAGGCTTCGACAGAGGAGATAGTGTAATTGATTCATTAAACGACTTCGATGTGCTAATTGATTTTTCAAGGCCTGAAGCCTCATTAAGTGCTATATCTTCATGCAAAGACTCGAGTAAAGCTATGGTTATTGGTACAACTGGCTTTAGTGATAATGAGTTACAGCTCATTCATCAAGCTTCAAAAGAAATTCCGATAGTATTTGCCCCAAATATGAGTGTTGGAGTTAACCTTACTTTAAAAATTCTTGAAACATCAGCCAAAGTAATCGGGCCAGATTCGAGTATCGAAATTATTGAGGCTCACCATCGCTACAAGGTCGACTCACCCTCTGGAACCGCTCTTAAAATGGGTGAGGTTGTAGCAAATGCACTTGGTAGAGATTTGTCTAAATGCGCCATATACGGTCGTGAAGGTATAGATGAGCCTAGAGATCAAAATACAATTGGATTCTCTTCAATTAGGGGCGGTGACGTTGTGGGAGAACATACCGTTGCCTTCTTTATGGATGGAGAAAGGGTCGAAATTACTCACAAGGCATCATCTAGAATGATCTATGCGAATGGAGCAGTAAGAGCTGCTAATTGGTTATCTGATAAGCCAAGCGGATTGTATTCTATGCAAGATGTATTAAACCTATAGGGAAAATTATGTTATATGCTATTATTTCTCAAGATGTCGAAAATAGTTTAAATAAACGCAAAGGGGCAAGGCCTGATCATATCGCAAGACTCAATCAATTAAAAGATCAAGGTCGCCTTATTTTGGCAGGCCCTCATCCAGTAATTGATGTCTCTGAACCAGGCGAAGCAGGCTTTTCTGGATCTTTAATTGTTGCTGAATTTGAAGACCTTCAAGAGGCTCGTAATTGGGCAGATGCTGACCCATATGTATCTTCAGGTGTCTATTCAAGTGTTATCGTCAAACCGTTTAATAAAGTTTTGCCTTAAAGTTTTACAAATCATTTGTTTTTTGAAGGATAATTTGGCACTTTTTTTAATAATAGTTCGCAAGGAGAAGAAAGTTTCTTTCGTTTACTAAATAATGATTACAGTAAAGAACTTATCTAAACATTTTGGAGGAATTAAGGCCGTTGATGGTGTAGATTTGCATATTGATAGAGGCTCAATCACTGGATTGGTTGGCCCTAATGGTGCAGGGAAAACAACAATGTTTAACTTGATAGCTGGACTCTATCAACCAACAGAAGGTGAAATCATTCTCGATGGCGAAGATGTGACCGAGCTTACATCACATCAGCTTTTTCACAAAGGTCTTCTTAGGACATTTCAAATTGCTCATGAATTTCCAACACTGAGTGTTCTTGAGAACTTAATGATGGTTCCTGCTAATCAGCTAGGTGAGAGTCTTATGAATACTTGGTTAAAGCGCAAGCAAATCCATGAAGAGGAGAGGGTGCTTCAATCTAAGGCCGAAGAAGTAGTAGATTTTTTGAGTATTAGTCATCTAAAAAATGAGAGAGCAGGTAATCTATCTGGTGGTCAGAAAAAACTTTTAGAGTTAGCGCGAACCATGATGGTTGATGCCAAAGTTGTTCTCCTAGATGAAGTTGGTGCAGGAGTTAATAGGACACTTCTGAAACAAATCGGTGATGCCATTCTAAGACTAAATGAAGAGAGAGGTTATACCTTTTGCATGATTGAACATGATATGGACTTTATTTCGAGACTTTGTGATCCAGTTGTTGTTCTCGCTGAAGGCCAGATTTTGACTAGTGGGACTCCAGAGGAAATTAAAAGTAGTGATGCTGTGATTGAGGCATATCTAGGTAAGGGAATTAAAACTGAGGC
>CAZEAO010000021.1:0-15114 GCA_964510245.1 uncultured Piscirickettsiaceae bacterium
CTTTTGGAATGGGCTTAGGTGTTCTTTTAGTTCCTCAATTTGCAGCCTCACTTGGCGGTAATATTGGTGGTACATTTGGTAAGCTTGTCCAAAGTATATTTAGCTCTGCAATTACAACAGGTGGCTTAACAGTTCTAATCTTGAGTGCTATTATGGGCGAAAAGCAAGAAGACTGAGGTTTTTAAATGTAAAAAAAGAGGTAGTTTATCTACCTCTTTTTTTATTTTTTATCCAAATAGTGTAGTTAAACTTATTTCAAAATTATTGGTTAATTTGGAGTAAAAAATATAAATAATTAACACGAAATTTGTCCCAATATTGAAAACATTCGCTAGAATCTATATGGTATATTCCGCTTCTGTAATATTGAGTTTAGTTGTATGATTTGTTGAATTAAGCTAAATTTTCTCTTTACAAAAGGCTTTTAATAAAGTAAATTTGTACTGTGAGTTTGATGTAATTTCAATCCTCAGCAATTAATTATTAGATGACAATTGTTATCTTTGGGTTTTATTTTCGCTAAATAATGATAATTTATGAGTAATTCTGATCCGTTAGTAAAATTTGAAAATGTCCAAAAAAGCTATGATGGTGAAATATTAGTTGTTAAAGATTTCAACTTAGATGTCGCTCCAGGTGAGTTCGTTACTATGTTGGGTCCATCCGGCTCTGGCAAGACTACGTGCCTTATGATGCTTGCAGGCTTTGAACCAGCAACGAATGGTAACATTTACCTTAACGGCAAACCAATCAATAATGTACCTCCACACAAGAGAGGTATAGGAATGGTATTCCAGAACTATGCTTTATTCCCTCACATGACTGTTGCTGAAAACCTCGCATTCCCATTAGAAGTCCGAAATATCGGCAAAGCCGAAAGAGAAGAGAGAGTAAACAAGGCTCTTGATATGGTTAGGCTTGGTGATTTTGGGAATCGCAGACCAGCACAACTTTCTGGCGGACAACAGCAAAGAGTTGCCGTTGCAAGGTCACTTATATTTGACCCTGAACTTGTACTAATGGATGAACCGCTTGGTGCACTGGATAAAAACCTACGTGAACAAATGCAGTACGAAATCAAACACCTTCATGAGAGCCTTGGTTTAACTGTTATGTACGTTACCCATGACCAAACAGAGGCACTAACAATGTCTAATAGGATTGCGGTCTTCGATGACGGAGTTGTGCAGCAGTGTGCATCCCCATCAAAACTGTATGAACGCCCAGATAACGCCTTTGTGGCAAACTTTATTGGAGAAAACAACCGCCTAATGGGCACAGTAGAGGCAATCAATGGTAAAAATGCCACAGTCAAGACTGACTCTGGTGATATCGTTGTTGCAACCAAAATTAATGTAAGTTCTATAGGTGAGAGAACTACCCTATCGCTAAGACCTGAAAGGATTTTTATCTCTCCAGAAGACAACAAAACACCTAACACATATTCTGCTATGGTAAAAGAATTAATCTACCATGGTGACCATATTCGTACACGCTTTAGTGTGTGTGGAGATGACGATTTTATCGTCAAAGTTCCCAATTCTGCCGATAATACATCTTTGATAGAAGGTAAAGAGGTAAATATTGGATGGATGTCGGAGGATTGTCTTGCTCTTGATGGATAGAGCAAGCTTTTTTACTTATCACTACAATAGGAGAAAGTAATATGAATAAAATAATATCAAAAGCACTATTTACTAGTGCTGTATCTATAGCGGTAGTCGCTGGTTCTGTGCAGGCAGCATCAATTACCGCTGTTTCTTGGGGTGGAGCTTACACTAAATCTCAAGTAGAGGCATACCACAAACCTTGGGCTGCTGCTACCGGAAACACTGTGGTCTCTGAGGACTATAGCGGTGGATTAGCTGAAGTTAAAGCACAGGTAGAGTCAGGAAACGTGACATGGAACACTGTCGACGTTGAGTTGTCTGACGCTGTACGCGGTTGCGATGAAGGACTATTTGAAACAATAGACGCAAGCATACTTCCAGATGGAGCTGACGGTAGTTCTGCTGCTGACGACTTCTTACCTGGAACAGTCACAGACTGTGCTGTAGGTAATATCGTTTGGTCAACTATTGTTGCTTATGATGGATCTAAGATTAGTGGCGTTGAAACTATGGCCGACTTCTTTGATACTGAGAAATTTCCTGGTAAGCGTGGCCTCAGAAAAGGACCTAAGCCAAACCTAGAGATGGCATTGATGGCTGATGGTGTACCTGCTAAGTATGTATACGCTCTTCTTAATACAGATGCTGGAATCCAGATGGCCTTTGATAAGCTTGATACTATAAAGGACTCTGTAGTCTGGTGGGAGGCTGGTGCACAGCCGCCACAGTTATTAGCTGATGGTGAAGTTACAATGACAACAGCATACAATGGACGTATATTTAATGCTGTTGCTGCTGAAGGCAAGCCTTTTGAAATTATGTGGGATGGTCAGGTTTGGGATTTAGACCTTTGGGTAGTACCTAAGGGTGCTCCAAATATGGCTGAGACTCTTGACTTTATCAAGTTCTCTACAGGTACTCAGGCTCTAGCAGATCAAGCTAGCTGGATATCTTATGGTCCGGTACGTAAGTCATCTGCAGCATTGGTTGGCTCTTACCATAACCAGCCAGACCTAGATATGGCTGTTCATATGCCTACAGCTCCAGAAAACTTTGGAAACGCTCTACAGAACGATTTCGAGTTTTGGGCTGATAACCAGGACCAACTAAACGAACGCTTTAACGCTTGGTTGGCTAACTAAATAAACATTAGATAGATTAATGTTTTATGTCGACAGGTGTTATTTAGCCTGTCGACATTTTTATATTTATTAAACTGAAATGTCATCAACTACAGAAATATTAGAGCAGGACGGAGTCTCTTTAAAAGCTAGACTAGCAAAAGCTACTGCTGTACAAAAAAGGAGAGCACTGCTATTAACAATGCCTCTTGTAATATTTTTAATAGTAAGCTTCGTAATGCCTATAGGGCAAATGCTCTGGAGAAGCGTTAATAACCCAACAGTTTCAAATGTAGTACCAAACTTCGCTATTGCCATTCAGCAATGGGATGGCAAAGACCTCCCACCTGAATCAGTCTTTAAAATTTTTGTAGAGGACTTGGTTATAGCCAAAAAAAATCGTGAAATAGGTAAAACAGTTGGCAACCTTGCAACTAGAATTAACTATGACATTCCAGGCAGCAGAAGTCTTTTTACTTCTACTGCACGTAAAGCCAAAAATCTAAAAGCTCCATTCAAAAAATCTCTAATCAAGGTAAATAAAAAATGGGAAAATCCGGCTCTATGGCTGAGCCTAAAAAGGAACGCAAAAGACATAACTCCTGCATTCTATCTTGCGGCTATGGACTTAAAATATAACGAAAAAGGTGACATAGTAAAGGCTGACAAACTCTACCAAATTTATCTGTCAAATTTTATCAAGACTATAAATTTGTCAGCAATAATAACTGCAATCTGTATTGTATTAGCTTACCCGGTAGCGTACGTTCTGTCTATACTGCCTTTGCGTCAATCTAACTTATTAATGATATTTGTGTTATTGCCGTTTTGGACATCACTATTGGTTCGAACAACGGCATGGATTGCCATTCTTCAGACTGAAGGGGTGATTAACGATATACTTGTTTTCCTGGGATTCCTATCTGACGATGGGAGGGTTCAGATGATTTACAATCAGACCGGAACTATTGTAGCTATGGTCCACATTCTTTTACCTTTCATGGTTTTGCCGCTTTACTCTGTAATGAAAACTATAAGCCCGACATACATGAAGGCTGCACTATCGATGGGTGCAAAAAAATCTTATGCCCTAAGGAAGGTTTACCTTCCATTGACTCTTCCTGGCCTTGGTGCAGGAACATTATTAGTGTTTATACTTGCTATAGGCTACTACATCACACCTGCACTAGTTGGCGGTGAGGATGGTTTATTAATATCTAACCTTATAGCTTACCACATACAAAAATCTCTTAACTGGAGTCTAGGTGCTGCCCTAGGAACTATTCTCCTTGTTACGGTACTGATTCTATACTGGCTATACAACAAAATTATCGGTATCGATAATCTTAAGTTCGGTTGATGGAGTAGAAATTAATGAAATTATTTAATCGCGAAAAAATTAATGGAATATTTGCCTTATTGGCTATTGCTGTAGTGATCTATTTTCTATTAGACTCAATGATTCCTGCAATTGCATTCATCGTTCTGTTCTCGATACCGCTATATTTTATGAAGCCGTTGCCTGTATTTGCGAGCACTATTGACTACATTTCTCATTATATTTTTGTAGCCATTTGTACCTTTATTTTTATTTTCCTAATAACACCTGTACTAATAATAATACCTCTGTCTTTCAATGCTGAACCTTACTTCACATTCACTCAGGGAATGCTAAGTCTTGACCCTAGTGCATTCTCAACAAGGTGGTATGAGGATATAGTATATAACGGGATGCTTGACCCTAATGGCACTGAAAAATGGTGGAATGATATGTGGAACAATGCTCAATGGATTCGTTCTGCTCGTAATTCATTCTTCATTGCTACAATGTCTGCCGTTATAGCAACGGCTCTAGGGACTCTTGCTGCACTAGGCTTGTCAAGATCAGAAATGCCTTACAAGGCGGCAATAACTAGTCTATTGATATCTCCTATGATTGTACCGCTAGTTATAACTGCTAGCGGCATGTTTTTTTTCTACTCAAGTATAAACCTTGCTAAAACATATACAGGCGTGATTTTAGCCCACGTAACACTCGGAATACCTTTCGTAATTATTACTGTAACTGCCACACTAAGTGGCTTTGATACTAATCTTATCAAAGCTTCACAAAGTCTAGGGGCCCACGGCTGGATTACCTTTAGAAGAGTAATCATGCCACTTATAATGCCTGGAATGATATCTGGAGCACTGTTTGCATTTATTACTTCGCTAGATGAAATTGTAGCAGTAATATTTATTGCTGATGTTGAGCAGAGAACCATTCCTAGACAAATGTTCTCAGGGATTAGAGAACAGATATCTCCAACCATCCTTGCTGTTGCAACTATCTTGGTACTGATATCGATTATGCTGTTAACCATTATTGAGTTATTACGACGGCGCTCTGAGCGTTTGCGTGGTGTCACTCCACAATAACCTAATTAACCTTCATTAAATAACTTGCATTTAATGTATAGTTTATTTAATGAATTCAAAAGGCATTCCCAATAAAAGTGAAAGACTACTCGCTTTAATTGCCTGTCTTTTAATCTCTTTTTGTATGGGTACTGTCCATGCTTTCAGTACTCTGATACAAAATATTGAACTTCAAACTACTGTTGGTCGAATGGCCTCTAGTCTTGTCTACTCTACTGCGCTTGTCAATGTGACATTAGCAGTATATTTTGGTCATATTCTTTATCGAAAATTTTCACCTAATTTACTTATCTCACTCATAGCAACCTTGCCACTCATTAGCTTATTTTTTTCATATTCACAAAGCTGGCTTGGGTGGATTATTGGCTATGGTTTTCTATTTGGTTTTTCTAGTGGCTTAGGCTACGGTCTCTCTCTATTTATAGCCTCCTCTATCACCGAAAGAAAAAAACTTGGATTTGCTCTGGGATTAGTCACAGCTTCCTATGCATTTGGTGCCGTAATCTTTTCTATGATTTACCCATTATTATTTAGCTATTTTGGCTTTGAAAGAGGTTATATTATTGGGATTTTCGCTCTTTCATCAATCGTGATTATTGGTTTAATATCCTTCAAGTTTTCAAAAGTAAGGATTGCTAAGGATTCAATTGTCAATACTCAGAATAATTCCAAACCGCAAAAAATAACAAAGCTTTGGCTTGGCTATTTTCTAGGAGTCTTTGCAGGCCTTATGGCTATTGGGCACGCTGTTCCATTAATTAATTCTTTAGGTGGATCGACGTCTAATGCAATCACAACCATTACCCTAATGACTCTTGGAAGTGCAATCACAGGAATTTATGCTGGTTGGCTTGCAGATCGCTTTGGATGTAAGCGCCCTCTTATAACCATACTAATTATAAATTCTGTTGCTGTTTTTGGACTTTCGATATTGACTAATATTAACTTCTTATTAATCTTATTAATTATAATTGCCTCACTTTATGGTGCTGTGATTGCGATCTATCCAACACTGGTCAGTCATATTGTTGGTAATAAGTTATATGTTTCAGTTTATGGCAAAGTCTTTACAGCCTGGGGGGCTGCGGGACTGATTTCCCCTTCTCTTGCGGGTTGGCTCTATGAGAAAAACAATAGTTATGACTCCTCAATACTTTTAACCCTAACTATATCAATTCTTGCATTTTTGATAATTTGGAAAATTAAATATAGTATTAAACATTAAACACAATAAAAGAGTTCGCCAAAAAAATAAGATCCCGAATATAATTAAACTTATTTATTTCATCAATTTAAAGCTATGAACAAACATATTATTTCAACAGATAAAGCTCCCGCAGCGGTCGGAACATACTCTCAGGCAATTGCCGTTACCAGTGGCACAACTGTCTATCTTTCTGGACAAATCCCTCTCGTGCCAGAAACAATGGAAGTGTTAGAAGGCGGCATTGAGGAGCAAATCCATCAGGTTTTCAAGAATCTTACGGCCGTATGCGAAGAATCTAAAGGAAGCTTAAGTGACATAGTTAAATTAAACATTTTTTTGACTGATTTAAATAACTTTGCAACTTTGAACGAGATTATGTCTACCTATTTCACCGAGCCCTATCCTGCTAGAGCAGCCATCGGAGTCAACGAACTGCCTAAAGGTGTCAGTGTAGAAATGGATGGTGTTATGGTAATTAGCTCGGATTCTTACAGCTTCTAAATTTATGCCTTCCCTCTCTGATCCAATCATCTCGATTAGAGGATTAGGGAAGAAGACCTCTGACAGATTAAACCAGCTAGGAATCCACACTCTAGAGCACTTGGTTTTTCATTTACCAAGTAAGTACCAAGACAAAACATCAATCACGCCAATTACTGAAGCAAGTGTTAATGATGAGATTTTAATTGAAGTTACCATTGATCGAATTGAGGCAGTCCCTAAAAGACAGAGACAACTTCTTTGCTACCTGTCTGATAATCAAAACCAAAGAATATTAGTTCGTTTTTTTCATTTTACACAATATCAAAAACAAGCATTAATTCGCGGTGAAACAATGCAATGTTTTGGAGAGATTAAAATTGGTCGTCATGGCCTAGAAATGCATCATCCTGAGTATCGAATCATTTCTCAAAATCAAACCCCTCTATTGGAGTCAACTCTTACTCCAATATATCCACTTTGTTCTGGCATTAGTCAAAATAAAATGAAGCAATGGGTTAACTTTTCTCTTGAGGTTTTAAAAACAAGTCCTCTCGATGATTATTTTGAAAAAATTACACATCAATCAATGCCTAGTCTTAAAAGCTCGTTGATGTTGCTTCATCACCCCGAAAAAAATGAAGACTTGTCTCAGATTGAGTCCTTTAAGCACATCTCACAACAGAGATTAATTATTGAAGAGCTTGCAACACATCAACTCAGTCTATTAAAAACAAAAAAAGCTAGAAAAAGTAAAAAAACAAACTCATTCAAAATTGAATCCTCTCAAAGCAATAAACTTTTAAGTTCTCTAGATTTTGACTTAACGAATTCGCAGTCACGCTGTATTAAAGAAATCAATAAAGATTTGAAAAGCACTGAGCCAATGCTTAGACTCCTTCAAGGAGACGTAGGCTCTGGAAAAACGATTGTTGCAGTCTTTGCTTTAATTCAGGCAGTCGAAAATAATTTTCAAGCTGCAATTATGGCACCAACAGAAATATTGGCTCGCCAACATCTTCAAAATTTTACTCAATATCTCAATCCGTTAAATATTCAAATTGCTTACCTTTCAGGATCTCAAAATACTCAGGAAAGAAAAGATCAGCTTAGTCTTATAGAAAATGGAGGAGCAAAAGTCATTATTGGTACTCATGCACTTTTCCAAGAAAGCGTTAATTTCGACAATTTATCTTTAGTAATTATTGATGAGCAACATAAGTTTGGTGTTCATCAAAGACTCTCTCTTTCAAAAAAAGCCGATAAAACGCCTCACCAACTGGTGATGACTGCTACTCCTATCCCCAGATCATTAACGATGAGCGCTTATGCTGATCTTGACACTTCTGTTATAGATGAAATGCCTCCAGGCCGCCAAGCTGTTGAGACCATTGCATTAAGTAATGCAAGGCGAGATGAACTTATTGGAAAAATTAAACAAATTTCAGACGAAGGACGTCAAATATACTGGGTGTGCACTCTCATAGAAGAATCTGAGGCACTTCGAGCAGAGTCTGCAGAAAAAACTTTCAATTATCTGGCTGATAATCTTGGAGATTTAAAGGTGGTGATGATTCATGGAAGATTAACAAAGCAAGAAAAAGATAGCATTATGAAAGATTTTGAAAGAGGAAAAATAAATATCCTTGTTGCAACAACCGTCATCGAAGTCGGAGTAAATGTACCAAATGCAAGCCTGATGATTGTTGAAAATTCAGAACGTCTTGGTTTGGCCCAACTTCACCAACTCAGAGGTCGTGTTGGAAGAGGTTCTGAAAAAAGTATCTGTATCCTCATGTATCAATCCCCACTCAGTGAAAACGCCAAACAAAGACTAGATATCCTTCGTAAAAGCAATGACGGCTTTATGATTGCTCAGAAAGACCTTGAACAGAGAGGTCCGGGCGAAATTTTAGGAACCCAACAAACCGGTATAGCCTCTATGAAAATTGCTAATATTGTTAGAGACGCATACCTCCTTAAAGAGGCAGCTTACTATTCATCAAAAATGTTAGAGGCAAATGAAGACAGTCAAAATGCTATGATTAATCGGTGGATAGATGACGAAAAAACTCACTATTTTGATGCATAGTCAATTTAGAATTTATAAAAAAGCTAGACTCTTGTAAAATACCTCGCTTATGTTTAATCCAGAAAAATTTAATTGGCGGGTCTTTGACCCTAAAGAACAAATACCAGCTTTCGTTAGTATTTGGCTACTGGATAGTAAATCTTTAACTCAAAAGCTCAAAGATAAATATGCAGACTTCGAAGTTAACGTAATTTTACAAGAGCAAAACAGTCCATTTGAATGTGAATTAGAGCTAGTTGGATCGAGTAAAAACCAAACAATCATAGTCAGAGAGGTTGAGCTTCTAGGACATAAAGAGCCTGTAGTAAATGCTCGCTCATTAATCCCTCTAACAGAGGACACAGAGGATATATTAACAATCGGATCTAGACCACTAGGTGAAATTTTGTTTAACGACCCTGAAATTAGACGAGGCCATTTAGAGGTAGGAAGCAATGAGAAATCCTGGGCGAGACGTTCAACATTTACCATAGGTAAAACTAATTTACTTGTTACAGAAATATTCTTGGAATCGTTATATGCGTGATACATTGTTTGACAAAGATATTGATATTGCAGATTTTCGTTTTGATGCCAATGTTGTCGAAGTTTTTGATGACATGGTTAGAAGGTCAGTTCCAGGATATGAGTCAATGATTCAAATGATTGGTCTGATTGCAAGAATGTACGGCCAAGAAAATACTAACTACTATGACCTTGGATCCTCAACGGGCGCTATTTCACTCTCGATAGCACTAAACAATAAGCATAAAAATAATCATTTTTTTGCAATCGATAACTCTAAGGAGATGGTCAAGCAGTGCAAAAAAAATCTAAAAAATAAAGTTAGCAATTTAAATGTGATTTGTGAAGATATTAACCAAGTTAACATTCAAAATGCATCAATCGTTGTTCTTAATTTGACACTTCAATTTATTCGTATGGAGCTTCGCTCGCCTCTCATTAAAAAAATTTATGACGGCCTAAACCCTGGTGGAGTTTTGATAATCAGTGAAAAAATACACTTCGAAGATAAGGAGACTCAAAATCAAATTACAAAACTTCATATGGATTTCAAGAGTGAGAATGGATACAGCGAACTAGAAATTGCAAACAAACGCCAAGCAATCGAAAATGTTCTTATCACTGAATCGAAACAAGAACACCTTAAACGCTTGAGCAATTGTGGCTTTAAAGACTCCAGTTGCTTCTTTCAGTGCCTTAACTTTGTTTCTTTTTTATCTGTAAAATAAACTACGTTAATTTCGTCATCAATTAGGGCTCAATATGTTATTAATGATTGACAACTATGACTCATTTACATACAACCTAGTTCAATATTTTGGTGAACTAGGTCAGGAAGTTGTTGTCCACAGAAATGATCAAATTTCGGTTAAAGAGATACAAAACCTAAACCCTAATTATATTGTCATTTCTCCAGGCCCTTGCACTCCAAATGAAGCTGGAATTTCATTAGAATTAATTGCAACCCTTGCGGGTAAATTTCCAATACTTGGCGTTTGCTTGGGTTTTCAAGCAATAGTTCAATCCTTTGGAGGAAACATTATTGGCGCTCAAAAAATTATGCATGGAAAAGTTTCGCCTGTACACCACACCTCTAAATGTGTTTTTAAAGGCCTAAAGAATCCTCTCAATGCAACTCGATATCACTCCTTAGTAGCTGAAAAAAAATCTTTACCAGAATGCTTTGAGGTCACTGCATGGACAAACACTGAGTCTGGAGAAATGGAAGAAATTATGGGCGTACGTCACAAAGATTATCCTATTGAAGGGGTACAATTTCATCCGGAATCAATTCTTACCGAGCATGGACATCAAATGCTCGATACTTTTTTACAGGACAATAAATAATTATGGAATTTATTCAATTTTTACAAGGCGAGCCTTTATTAACAGGAACATTATTTGCTCTAATAATATTACTAATCGTAAATATATACATTGAGAAGTATAGAAAATATCAAGTAGTGGATACGAACGGAGCGGTATCTCTGATGGATGATGATGAACTCGTTATACTTGATGTTAGAGAGGAAAAAGAGAGAACTGTTGGCTTCATTACAAATGATCTCAATATCCCTATGGCTCAAGTCAAATCTAAGATCGACTCGCTCGATAAATCAAAAAGCATTCTCGTCTATTGCAAAAGCGGAACCAGATCTGACCGAATTGCAGATATTCTCTCTAAAAGCAATTTTCAAAAGGTATACAGTTTAAAGGGTGGCTTCAATGCGTGGCTAAAAGCTGAGCTCCCTATACAAAAATAAGCACGATGAGTAAATCCCTAACTATCATTGGAGCGGGCGCCTGGGGAAGCGCACTTGCAATAGCTCTAAGCGATAAGTTTGATAATATTTTTCTAATCACTAAAGATCAAGCGAATACTGCAAGTATTGGTAATCAGCACCCAGCACTCTCAAGACCATTCACTAAAAATATTACAATAAGCTCAACCAACGAATCAATTCAAAAATCAATGGCAGTTCTTATTGCCACCCCGAGCTCCTCATTTTCTAGTGTACTCAACAATATAAAAGATGAGATTCATGATATTCCTCTAGCATGGGTAACTAAAGGTTTTGATCCTGAAACTGGAAACCTACTCCATGAAACTTTCAATCATCATATCTCTAATCATCATCCTTGCGTCATATCTGGACCCACTTTTGCTGCTGAAATAGTTGAAAAAAAACCAGCCGCAATTGTCGTAGCATCTCTGGACAAAAATACGAGAGAATTTTGGTCCAATGTCATCCAAACAAAAACGCTACGTGCCTATACAAATTCGGATATTGTTGGAGTGCAGGTCGGAGGATCAGTTAAAAATGTTCTTGCGATAGCTGCGGGTATCGCAAATGGACTCGGCTTTGGAGCCAACACTCAGGCCGCTCTGATAACCAGAGGTCTGGCTGAAATGACGAGACTTGGAGTAGCATTAGGCGCAGATAAGTTAACTTTTCAGGGACTATCTGGACTAGGAGACCTGGTCCTAACATGCTCGGATGATTTATCTAGAAATCGACGCTTTGGAAAAGAACTTGCTAATAACGTCCCTTCAGTTGAGGCCTTAAAGAATATTAACGCTACCGTTGAAGGCTATAAAGCCTTAAAGCAGGTCTTAAAGGTTGCAGAAAAATATCAAATAGAAATGCCAATATGCGAACATGTATTCCAAGTTACTCAAGGGATAATAACTCCAAAAGAGGCAGTCACTGAGCTCCTTTTAAGAAAACCAAGCGATGAGTAATTGAATTAACAATACACTCTCAAACTCATCGATATGGAACCAAATGCTAGACAAACAGAAACGTCAGAAAAGATTCAAAAACAAGATTTAAGAATACTTCTTAGATTGTCACCCTTCATAAGGCCATACAAAAAAATTGCAATCATTGCCTTCATTGCACTCATCACTACATCATTATCATTTCTACTTTTTGGCCAAGGCATCAAATTATTTGTTAATGAAGGCATCTACACTCTTAATAGTACCCAATTAATTTTAATTGCACTTGTTTTAGCGTCCTTCATTATAGGAACTTTTTTAAGATCCTATTGCGTTTCGTGGATCGGAGAAAGGGTCAGCAATGATGTTCGCCTAGCAGTATTCAATCATCTTTTAACGCTACACCCGCATTACTTCGAGATTAACCGAAGCGGCGAAATTAATGCTCGATTAACGACCGATACAACTTTGCTACAGTCAATTTTTGGGTTTTCAATCTCAATGGCATTGAGCAATGTTCTTTTGTTTTTGGGTGGTTTAGTGTTGATGCTAATCACTAATTTAAAGCTGGCATTAATTGTCTTAGTGACAGTCCCAATCATTCTACTTCCGATGGCAATATATGGACGTCGACTGAGATTGTTATCACGAAAAAGTCAAGATACTGTTGCTGATATCGGAACTTACGCAGGCGAAATTATTCAAAACATTAAAGTTGTACAAAGCTATACTCGTGAGCCTGAAGAATCGAATGCATTTGGTCTTGAGGTCGAAAAAGCTTTTACTGCTGCTAAGAGACGCATCATGCAAAGGTCCTTTCTTATCTCTGCTGCTATGATTTTAGTTTTTACTGGTCTTGGTGCTATGATCTGGTTTGGTGCTAAAGATGTATCTAATGGAGATATTTCAGCAGGTGAACTCGCTTCCTTTGTTTTTTATGCAATACTGGTTGCTAGATCAGTTGCCTTCATTTCTGAAATATATGGTCAGCTTCAAAGAGCTGCAGGAGCAACCGAGAGACTTCTTGAATTGCTCTCTGAAAAGTCACAAATTCAGCCTCCTACCAAAACTAAAAAAATTCCTAAAGGCACCCTTTCATTAAGCTTTAACAATGTGACTTTTAGTTATCCATCTAGACCTAAAGAAAGGGCCTTAGAAAAGTTAAGTTTTAGAGTAAAGGAAGGTGAAACTGTTGCAATTGTAGGGCTATCTGGAGCTGGAAAAACAACAATCTTTGAATTACTTCAAAGATTTTATGACCCTTCTCTTGGAAGTATTGAAGTTGGGGAAATAAATTTAACTCATCTTCATCCAAAAGACCTTCGAAGTAATATTGGTGTTGTACCTCAACAGCCAACTTTATTTTCTGCAGATGTTTCTCATAATATTGGCTATGGCAAACCAGTGGCAAACGAGGAAGAAATTAAACAAGCAGCTAAAGAAGCATTCGCACTTGAATTTATAGAACAATTGCCTAATGGGTTTGAAAGCTATTTAGGAGAGCAAGGGGTTCGTTTATCGGGCGGACAGTGCCAAAGAATTGCGATTGCGCGTGCAATCTTAAAAGACCCATCTATCCTTCTTTTAGATGAAGCTACAAGTGCACTTGATGCGGACAGTGAGAAAAAAGTTCAAGAAGCATTAAAAATTTTGATGCAGGGAAGAACAACATTAATCATTGCTCATAGACTTGCTACAATCATGCATGCGGATAGAATCCTACTGATTAACAAGGGCCGATTGGCTGCCCAAGGAACTCATCAACAATTACTTACCTCTTCCAATCTTTATAAAAAACTATGTGAACTTCAATTTAATCATTAATGTAAGAAATTACCTCGTTATTGCAATATAATTAAATTTGCAAAAATATTTTTTTAAATATGAAGAAAAAACTTACTTTTTTGTGGATAATATGCATCAAATTTCAATACTGAGTTGATTATAAAATGGTCGATAAATATAGAAATATCCAAAAAAATCTAAAATCATTGCTCCTTTTATTGACGCTGTTCACAATAAGCTCTCTTGTGTCTTCAGCCTCACTATCATCGTTTAAACCAAACTTTGATTCTATTGAAAGTACGGTAGTTAGAAAAGAAGTTTTTTTTAATTATTTATTGCCTGCTATTCATAAGAAAAATGCTGAAATTCTAGAATTGAGAAGTGCGATTTCTAATGATGAACTTAGCATCAAGCAACTTAATGATTTAGCCAAAAAGTATCGTATTAAGACTCCAACTTCAAAAACAGAGTTACTTAATGTGATTGATATTCTTCCACCCTCACTCGTCCTTGCTCAAGCAGCCAATGAGTCAAACTGGGGAAGATCAAGATTCGCTAAAGATTTTAACAATTATTTTGGAATTTGGTGCTTTTCTAAGGGATGTGGAGTCGTCCCTAAAGAAAGAGATGAAAATGCAACCCATGAGGTAGCACGTTTTAATTCATTGGAAGATTGTATCGATTATTATGTGTTAAATATTAATCGAAGCTATGCCTACGAGGACCTTCGCACAATTAGAAAAAATCAACGTGATAAGTTTCAAGCAATTACTGGAATTGTTTTAGCTGAAGGTCTCGGAAATTACGCATTCCCAGGTGATGAATATATTGATTCGATTAAGTCATTAATAAACTTCAATCAATTAGAAAGACACGATTTTGTGAACTAACACTAGTTTGATTAAATATAAAAAACCCGCATAAAGCGGGTTTTTTTGAATCAATTTTATATTCAGGATTAACGCTTGGAGTACTGCTCGCTCTTACGTGCCTTCTTCTTACCAACCTTTTTACGTTCAACAACACGAGCATCACGAGTAACGAGACCAGCACTTCTAAGGTCTGCACGAGTGGCTTCATCATATGCCATCAATGCACGAGTTACCCCAAGTCTGATTGCACCAGCTTGACCAGTATCGCCACCACCTTTGACCATAATATTGAAATCAAATTTT
>CAZEAO010000022.1:0-14742 GCA_964510245.1 uncultured Piscirickettsiaceae bacterium
ATATAACTCTTTGTTTTTTATTATTAATTTGAAAATTATACATCGGATCATAGTAGTCAACAAGAAGTGACTCAATGATTGGAAAATAATCGCTCAAGTCGTTATTATATTTATGATTATTAAGTGCCGGTTTTAGCTGATTTAGGAGTGATTTGTATCTAACTCCACCTAGTCTTTTTTGAATTTTTAATAGGCTGTTTAACCAATAGTTTGAAAAATCTTCAAAACCATTTATTGGATCCTTATTAGAAAATTTTTCAGCCATATCTACAACATAAGATTTCATGCTGATGTCGAGCCTCTCTTCAAGAGATGCTCTCAGAATAACAATATTTGATCCCCTTGATTTGTCTTTAATTACTTCGGGTATGTATATAGTACCAATATTATTACCCTCATCTTCTATTAATAAATGTCCAAAAGACTCCTTCTTTATCAGCTCTACGCTTAAATTATTTTCAAAATCTATTTGTTTTGGTTGTGGAGATAAATTATTTCCAAAGGCAGAGCCTCTATGATTTGCAAAACCTTCAAGATCAATAGTATTTTCAAACTTATTTAATAAAATTGTCTTGCCACAACCAGTTTGACCACCAACAACTAGAAAATTCATATCATTGACTATACGTTTCATTTCATCGATAAGGAATGATCTTAATGCTTTATAGCCTCCTTTTATTCTTGGATATGAGACTCCAGAATGCTCATAAATCCATTCTTGAGAAATCTTTGAGCGTAATCCACCTCTAAAACAATAAAGCGCTCCTTTTGGATGTTTTTGAACGAAATCGACCCATTGATTAACTCTTTTCTCTTTAATTTTTCCGTTTATTAACTCATGTCCAAGCTTAATTGCAGATTTTTGTCCATTCTCTTTGTAACATATTCCTATTTGGTGCCTTTCCCTATCATTCATAATGGGGAAATTATGAGCATAAGGGAAAGAGCCCTCTATGAACTCTATTGGCGCTCTAACATCAAGTAAGGGCGTATTTGATTTAAAAAGATCAGAATAATTATCAATTTCTTTAAGACTGCTCATTTGATTAAAATTGTTTTATCTTGATCTATCTGATTCATAATTTTTCCAATAGGTTGAAGATCAAGGGCATTTGAATTCATAACTTGACCAAACTCTTGTAATGCTTCACTTGATACTGAAATTAGAAGGCCGCCACTTGTTTGAGGGTCACAAACAATTAATCTTTGAATTTCTGATAACTCATTTAAATATTTCCCATAACTTTCGAAGTTTCTATCTGTACCGCCAGGAACACAGTTTTTTTGAATATATTTTGAAACATTAGGAAGTAGAGGAAGGTTATCAAAATAAATTTCTGCAGAAACATCGCTACCCCTACAAACCTCTAATAAATGTCCTGCAAGGCCAAAACCAGTAACGTCTGTTACAGCATTGACACCGCTAATACTGGCAATTTTAGTTCCAATATCATTTAATAAGCACATTTGTTTTACTGCTGAATTGTGATCATTTTTACTAACAATTTTCTTTTTTTGAGCGGTTGATAGAACGCCAATACCTAGAGGTTTTGTTAAAAACAAAATATCACCTGGTTTTGCACCAACATTTTTTTTAAGATTTTCAATTTCAACAATACCCGATACTGAAAGACCAAAAATAGGCTCTGGAGAATCAATACTGTGCCCTCCAGCAAGGGTAATCCCTGCATTCGAGCTGATTTTTCGACCACCATCAATAACTTTTGCTCCAATCTCAGCTGAAAGAGAATTGATTGGCCAGCCAAATATTGAAATAGCCATTAATGGCCTACCACCCATTGCATAAACATCACTTAGAGCATTGCAGCCAGCAATCATTCCAAAGTCAAATGGGTCGTCCACTATAGGCATGAAAAAATCAGTAGTGCTAATTAACGCCCTTCCATCGCCAAGATCATAAACTGCGGCATCATCATTTGACTCATGACCAACTAATAGATTTGAGTCAAATTCCTCATAACTATCACCTAATATTTCATTTAAAGCTTTAGGTGAAATTTTGCATCCACAGCCAGCTCCATGGCTAAATTCTGTTAATTTGATTTCTTTAGTAGCCATCTGGAACCTTATTTTCTATTTAAGCTTTAAATATTCTGAATCAAGCTTACTATAGAGCTCCTGAGGTGTAATTTTTGGATTATTATTCATAATCTCAAACGCAATCACATTGTCCTCAACTCCACCCCAATTCTTTACATAAGAACCGTCTTTGTAGCCATTTTTTTGCCTAAAAGTATTTAATTGATTTTTTATAACATAACGCTTATATAAATCCTCAACATCAATACCTAGGTGAGAAATTATTGCAAAAAATATATCGGTAATTTCTCTAATATTATTATTTTCAGGGTTGATGCTTGAGGTGACAGATAATTGCAACATTTTCTCTAATAAAGGCACCAAAGCATCAATATCAAAATCACCTTTTGCCTCAAGTTTTAAATGTTTGTTAGCGTAGCTCTGATCTTCAATACGAATTGATTCAGACATTACAAAATGCCAGATATCGACCAATTCAACCTTGATATTGTCCCAATCTGGCTGATCATCAATGTTTTTCCAGTGTTTCCAGTTGAAAGAATCAATTGCTTCAGCTACCTCCATGTAAATACCGCGGTACCAAGAAATTTTTCTATTTTCCTTTGTAAATCCTTTTACCCAAACCTCTCCATTTGTCTCATCATTTAATTGCTTCTGAAGGACAAACATTTGCTCAATTTGATTCATTTTTATTATTATTCAAAGGTAAGATAAAATTATATACACTTAAATTATAAGAGAGTTAAAACTCAATACCTCTCAATAGAATTATCAACTTCTCTGGACCATGCGTCTATTCCGCCTTGCAAATTAATTAACGAATTATATCCATTAGAAAATAGGAAATTGGCAACCTGCATCGAGCGAACTCCATGATGACAATATAGCGCGTAATTTAATTGAGGATCTAAGTTAGAATAAGTCTCTATAATGCTACTCAATGGCATATTAACTGCTCCATCAATCTTACAAATATCTAATTCCCATTTCTCTCTAACATCAATAAGAATAACCTCATCTTCAGTTAACTTTTTATAGAGCTGTTTTGGACTTAAATCTTCTATCATTGTTCTTTTCAGACTTAAAAACTATATTTTATTCTCAACAATTGTTAATGAGTAAGTTTAATGGGTAAAATTTGAATTGTGAGTGAAACCAACGATGACATCTTTAAATTTCCATGTGAATATCCAATTAAGGTTTTTGGCTTAAACCAGCCTAATCTTAAAGATTCTATTTGCGCCATTATTGAGAATTATGTGGGTAAACTTCATGATAATCAAATCACTACAAAGAATAGCTCTAAAGGCAAATATGTCTCAATAACCATACGAATTATTGCTACCAGCCGAAAACAGCTTGACTCAATTAATGAAGATCTTCAAAAATGCCCTTTAGTTTCATATCTTCTATAAATTAAATGATCAAAGTACGGGAAAAAGGTCTTCAAGACTACACTTTAACCTTGAGGGAAATGATTTCTTTCACTGAAAATAGGAATATCGATACCCCAGATGAATTGTGGACTTTAGAGCATCACTGTGTTTTTACACAAGGTCTTTCTGGTAAATCAGAACATCTTCTTAAAGAAACTGAAATAGAAGTTGTTCAGTCGGACAGAGGTGGTCAAATTACATATCATGGTCCAGGCCAACTCATAGTCTATTGTTTGATTGATATTAAAAGACTCGGAATTGGTGTTAAACAGATGGTCCATATTATTGAGCAATCAATCATCGATCTTTTGAATGACTATTCAATCTCATCTCACAAAGTTAATGGTGCTCCTGGGGTTTATGTTGATGGCTCCAAAATTGCTGCACTAGGTCTCAAAGTTAAGAGAGGAAGGGTATATCATGGATTAAGTCTTAATATTGATATGAATCTTTCACCGTACAATCTCATTAACCCATGTGGCTATAAGGATTTAAATGTAACTCAAATGTCAAATTTAACGGATAATACACTCCATTTAATCGATATAAAAAAACAACTAACAAAACGCCTTTCAGATTATGTCTCAAGAAATTGAAATAAAAGCTCTAAAAGGTGAGTCTAAAATTAGCAGACTCAAAATCAAACCTGACTCTAGTAGAAAACCATTAAAAAAACCAAACTGGATTAGAATTAGACACACCAACTCAAAAAAGGTTAGCGAATTAAAGAAAACACTTAGGAGTCAAAAACTTTATACAGTTTGTGAAGAGGCTCAGTGTCCAAACCTAAGCGAATGCTTTAATCATGGAACAGCAACATTTATGATTATGGGGCAAATTTGTACGAGAAGGTGCCCATTTTGTGATGTCGCTCATGGAAGACCGAATCTATTAGATATAAATGAACCCAAACATTTAGCTGAAACTATCGCAAAAATGTCTCTAAAGTATGTTGTTATAACTTCTGTTGATCGTGATGACTTAAGGGATGGTGGTGCAAGCCATTTCAAGTCTTGTATCGATGAAATCAGACAAAAAACACCCCATGTAAAAATTGAAATATTGACACCAGATTTTAGGGGTCGAGTTGAAAAAGCATTAGAAATTTTTGATGATTGTCCGCCTGATGTGTTTAATCATAATTTAGAGACGGTTCCAAGCTTGTATCCTAAAGTTAGGCCTGGTTCCGATTACCAACAATCTCTTGATTTACTTAATCATTTTAAAAACAACCATCCTAAAGTTAAAACTAAATCTGGATTAATGCTTGGAGTTGGTGAGACAAAAAAACAAGTAATCAATGTACTTGAAGACCTTAGAAAGCACAAAGTTGATATGCTCACACTTGGGCAGTATTTACAACCAAGTCGACACCATTTGACAGTTGAAGAATACATAACCCCAAAGCAATTTGAAAAATACAAATTAATTGCCGATGAACTTGGCTTTTCACAAGTCGCAAGTGGACCTATGGTGAGATCATCCTACCACGCAGATCTTCAAGCCAAAGGCGAGCTAGTAAATTAAATCTTGCTTTTGATTCATCGTTGATAAAATAACCCTAAATAATAATTAATGGTAGACTGAAATTATGATTAAAACATTTTTTATTGCCCTCTTCTTCTTTTTCATTATTGATGTTTTTTGGATCTATTTTGTTGCCACTCCGATGTACAAACAAGAAGTTGCGGCACTTATGGAGCTAAAAATTCCACCAGCATTAATTTTTTATGTAATTTTTTTGCTTGGCTTAATATTTTTTGTAATCAACCCAAACCAGAACAATACTCTTTTTAATGTATTTATAATTGGCACTTTTTTTGGCCTAGTTACCTATGGAACCTATGATTTAACGGTTTACGCCTCTATGAATATTTTCAGTCTTAAACTGGTTATTGCAGACATTCTTTGGGGCATGTTTTTATCTGGCTCTGTAGCTACTTTGACTGTCCTCACAATTAATAAGCTGGATTAGCATATGTCTATTGGATTTACTTCAGGAGAACCCTCTGGAATTGGGCCAGATATCGCAATTATCTATGCCCAAAAACAAAGAGGACAAGACCTGCAAATTTATTGTGATCCTGATGTTTTAATACATAGAGCTAAAACGTTAAATTTACCTATTACTTTAACTGAAAAGCCCACAAAAAAAGCAGGAGAAATGTTTGTCTATCCAATTAGAGCTAAGTCAAAAGTTGTACCAGGAAAACTTAACCCTGATAATTCTGAGTATGTCTTATCATTATTACAGCAATCAACTCAGGACTGTTTAAATCATCAGAGCAGCGGAATACTTACTGGACCCGTAAACAAAGCTATCATTAATGAGGCTGGAATTAAATTTAGCGGTCATACAGAGTATTTTGCGGAATTATCAAATACCCCTAAAACGGTAATGTTACTAGCTACTTCAAAGCTAATGGTAGCTTTAGCCACAACCCATCTTGCACTTAAAGATGTCCCTAAAAATATTACTAAAACTTCTCTCATTGAAGTTATTACTATTGTGAATAATAGTTTGAAATTATTAAGTATTGAAAAGCCAAAAATCTTAGTTTGTGGACTTAATCCACATGCAGGAGAAAATGGATACCTTGGTAATGAAGAGATAACAACAATTAGCCCAGTTGTTCAATCTTTAAATAAACAAAACTTTAATCTCATAGGGCCAGTTCCTGCAGATACAGCTTTTACAGAAGACTCATTACAAAATATTGATGTAGTTCTTGCAATGTATCATGACCAAGGATTACCAGTATTAAAGGCCAGTGGATTTAAAAATGCTGCCAATATAACACTTGGACTCCCATTTATTAGAACTTCTGTAGACCATGGAACAGCTCTAAATCTTGCTGGAACTGGAAAAATAAGCTTGGGAAGTTTTGGGTGTGCATTATCTTTTTTTGAAAAAATAAGCAAAAATGGCTCACAAGCCTAGAAAAAGATTTGGACAAAACTTTCTGGTTGACCACCAAGTTATCAGCCAAATTATCTCAACTATTGCACCAAAAAATGATGACAATATCGTTGAAATAGGTCCAGGCAAAGGGGCTTTAACATTTCCTATAGCTGAATATCTTAATCATCTCCATGTCATTGAAATAGATCGAGATTTGATTTCAACTCTTAAAGGTGAAAATAGCGACAAAATAACAATTTATAATACAGACGCACTAACTTTTAATTTTGATCAATTCTTATCAAAAATCAGGGTTATTGGAAACCTCCCCTACAATATTTCTTCTCCTTTATTGTTTCGTTTACTCGGCTTTAGAAATAACATAATTGATATGACATTTATGCTTCAAAAAGAAGTTGTGGAAAGAATTGTGTCATCCCCAGGAAATAAATCATACGGCAGACTTAGTGTTATCATGCAAGCTTTTTTTGATACTGAACTAATGTTCACGGTACCCAAAGAATCTTTTGATCCACAACCTAAAATTGAATCTGCTATACTTTATTTAAAAACAAAAAAAGAGCCTCTAGTTCAAAACTCAAAACCCCTTGAATACATAGTGAAATTAGCATTTTCTCAAAGAAGAAAAACACTAAAAAATTGTTTAAAATCAATACTAGATCAGTCTCATACTAAAATAGACTTATCACAAAGAGCTGAAATGTTGAGCCTGGAAAATTTTGTAACACTTATGAATGATTATGAAAGACAAAATAGAAATTAATGTAGAAGTTACTTACCTTTCGGAGCAATCAGATGTTCTTAATAAGCAATATGCTTATGCTTATACAATAACTATCACAAATCATGGTGATGTTGGTGCTCAACTAAGAACAAGACGTTGGCTTATCCAAGATGAATCAGGACAAACTGAAGAAGTTATTGGTGAGGGAGTAATTGGACAACAGCCTCATTTATCCCCGGGAGAGAGCTTCCAATATAGCTCTGGAGCAATAATAAATACTGAAACAGGAACTATGAAAGGCTCATATGGAATGATTAGTGACCTAGGCCAAAGATTTGATGCTGACATCCCTGAATTCACTTTAAGCGAACCTCGAACTTTGCATTAAATGGACTATGTTATTGGTGATGTCCAAGGCTGCTATAAGTCTCTTTCAGCACTTCTCAAAAAAATCAACTTTAAGATAGATAGAGATCGATTATTTTTCTTAGGAGACGTAGTGAATCGTGGCAGTAACTCTCTTGATGTCCTAAGATTAATACACTCCAATCAAGACAATATGAAGATGGTATTAGGAAACCATGATTTTCATCTACTTGTTTGTGCTCTAACTGATAGAAAGCCTAATCGAAAAGATACTTTTCAGGATGTCTTAATGGCTACTGATAAAACTATATTAATTGATTTTTTACTTCAAAGACCGCTCGCAATTGATTACAGTGACGCACTATTTGTACATGCAGGGATTCCTCCACAATGGACTAAATCTGATGTCTTAGAAAACAGTGCAATAGTTGAAAATAATCTTCAATCCAATAATGCAGTTAGTTTTTTATCTAAAATGTACGGAAATAGTCCTTATTCTTTGCAAGAAAAACTGACGGATGAAGAAAAATCTCGTTATACAATCAACGCTTTATTGCGTATGCGTTTTTGCAAAAAAAATGGTGAACTTGAATTTGAACATAAACTAAATATTGACAAAAACCCAAAAGGATATAAAGCTTGGTTTTTATTCCCTAATCGAATGATAAGTGACTATAAGATTTTTTTTGGTCACTGGTCAACATTAGAAAATATACAAGTTAAGAATATTTATCATTTAGATCATGGGTGCGTATGGGGAGGTATGCTTTCAGCCTATGATTTAACAAATGAGGAGCTTATATCACAAAAATCATTAGAATCTTAGTTGGCACCGCTTCTAAGATTCAGTGAGCCTTCATACACAAATTCACCTGGACCTGTTAAAAAGACCCTGTCACCATTAAAGTCTACAATAGCATCACCACCATTTAAATGGACAGTAACCTTAGAATCAAGAATCTCTTTTCTCAAACCATAGATAACTGCTGCACAAGCACCGGAACCGCAAGCAAGAGTCTCACCCACTCCTCTTTCAAACACTCTAAGTTCTATTTCTTCTCTATTTAATACCTTCATAAAGCCAACATTTACCCCTTCTGGAAAAAGGATGCTAGATTGAATCTTCAAACCAATTTTTTCAACATTATTAATTTTATCTTGAATCAAAATAGCGTGAGGATTTCCAATCGATAATGATCCAACTTCATATCCTTCGACCAAGTACTCTGAGGATATTTGATTATAGTTTAAAGGTATTTTTGAAGGCTCAAAATTGGGCACTCCCATATCAACTTGAACAGTATCATTGCTATTAATATTTAACTTTAATAAGCCGGCATTAGTTTCAACAGTTAGAGTGTTTTTATACGAAAGGTTATTCTTTTGAATATATAATGCAAAACATCTTGCACCGTTACCACATTGATTTACTTCAGAGCCGTCTGCATTAAATATTACATATCTAAAATCAGCTTCTTTAGAGATTGCACTCTCCACCATTAATAACTGATCAAAGCCAATACCAAAGCGACGGTCAGCAAGTTTACGAATCTCTTCTACTGATAATGAAATATCTCCATCTAAGTTATTCATGACAACAAAATCATTGCCAAGACCATGCATTTTTGTAAAATTTATCATAGTTATATTTTAACCTTTTGCTTAAAGGTTTTTATAATTACTGCTATGCTAAAATTTATTATTATTTTTTAACCTTAATCTAGATGATCGCTCCAACTAATATCACATTAAGTAAAGATAAAAAATTTCTTACAGTAACATTTAAAGATAATAACTTTTCAATGACCAGCGAATATTTGAGAGTATATTCACCATCTGCTGAAGTAAGAGGTCATGGTCCTGGCCAAGAAATACTTCAATTAAACAAGCAAGATGTAACTATTGTTTCAATTGCACCTATGGGTAACTACGCAATTTCAATCCATTATAGCGATGGTCATACGACTGGTATTTATTCTTGGAGTTACCTGTATCACCTAGGAAGCAAGAAAGACGAGTTATGGAAAGATTACTGCAATAAAGTTAAAAAAAATAATGAGAATAATAACCAAAACTATCACAAAGTATCGATTTGATATTTCTTGCTGTCAAAGTATTATTTAATCTTACTTCAACAACTAGTTAAATTATTTTGTTAAAATGCATGTAAACTGCCAAAACTGAAAGTATTTAGAGTTTTTTTTGAAATAGAAAAATTAATTACTACAGGTAAAAAAAATGAAAAAAAAATTAAATCAATTCTTTATTCTAATTTTCTTATTTTTTACTACCCAAGCCTACTCTGATACGATTCAAAAAATTAACTTTATTGGGCTCAATAATGCTTCGGAAAACTCATTGCTGAAATTAATGCCGTTTCAACCTGGCCAAGAATATACAAATTCTGCAAGCAACTCAATTATTGAATCACTCTATAAAACTGGTCTTTTTTCTGACATCAGTGTCTCAAAAAATGGGAATACTCTAGATATAACTCTTAAAGAAAACCCAACAATTAAATACTTTGACGTTAATCTTGATTCTGGCTCAGGATTTTCAAACTGGCTAAAAGGCGAAAAAATGGCACTAACCAATGAATTTATTAATGAAGAACTTGCTAATAGTTTGCTTTTGCCTGGGAACACATTTACAAAAAGAAAACTTGATTCATTCTTACTTTTTCTTGAATCAGAATATTCAAAGTTAGGTTACTACAATTATGAAATTAGTCAAAATGTATCTATTGATACTCAAAATAGAGTGGGGATTGACATAACTATTAAACAAGGAGTAAGAGCAAAAATTGAATCGTTCACAATTTCTGGAGCTGAAAAAATCTCAGAAGAAGATTTACTCAAGTTATTTAAGATTGGCGAAGCCGATATGGTCTTGATTAATTTCTTTACCAATAAAGACTTGTTTACGGAGGATGAATTTAAACTGGGTTTAGATTTAATGACCAGCAAATATTTTGATGCAGGTTACTTAGATTTCAAAATTCTTAATGTTGACTCTGAGCTAGATGAAAAAAAGGAAAAAATTTCTCTAAATGTTAATATTTCTGAGGGAATTCAGTATCAACTTGGTAAAGTTAGTTTTGATGGTGAATATAGTGTTATCGGCATAGACGCTCTAAATCAAGCAATTGGCATGAAAGAAGGTGATGTTTTTAATCGCAACCTTATAATCAGTGACATTCAAACTCTTACAGATCTGTTTGCAGATAAAGGCTATGCTTTTGTAAACATCAACCCTATTACTTCAGAATTTTTAAATTCTGTTAACGTCAATTTTGATATTACATTGAATAAACAAGCATATATAAATAGAATTACAATTTCAGGCAATACTAGAACTCAAGACGAAGTGATTAGAAGAGAAATTGGAATTTCAGAAGGAGGTCTATATTCAAGAAGTGCACTTAGAGACTCTTTAATTAAACTTAGACGACTTGGATATTTTTCTGATGTTCAAATCTCAACTTCTGAAATCGAAGACATGCCTGATAAAATAGATATAAGTTTTATAGTAGAGGAAACTCAAACCGGATCCGTAAGCTTTTCAGTGTCTCACAGTAATAACTATGGTGTTTCTTTTGGTGCGGGAATTGAAGAAAAAAACATCTTTGGATCGGGTAATACTCTAAATGCAGATTTTAATGCTTCAGAATCGTATAACAGAATTAGTTTTTACTTTATGAATCCAAATTATAACGACGAGGGCCATAGCTTAAGTTTTGGTGCATTTAAAAGTGAGATAAATGATGATGATGTAGCTGATAATTCTTATGAAATTGATACAACTGGCTTTAGTTTTGGTTATGGAATACCACTTAGCAACGATACTAGGCTAAATACTGATTTTGAGTATTCAACTAATGAAATTAAATGTAGCACACTTTTTGCTGGATCTTCATATGAATCAAGCCAATGTGCAAATAAGGATAATGATGAATTTAAAACCAATGTAAGCTGGAGTAAAAATACGCTAAATGATTATTTGTATCCAACAGAAGGAGTTAATAATTCTCTATCTGCTGAAATTGCATTACCTTTAGGAGACTATAGATATTATAAATTAAATGCCAATCATAAAAGCTATAGACCCGTCACTGAAACAACAACATTAAAACTAACAGGAAGTTTCAATCTATCAAAAGGTTATAGTGGTAAAGAGTTGCCATTTTATAAACGAAACTTTGGAGGTGGAAGCGGCTCTGTTAGAGGCTTTGGAAATAAATCTTTAGGACCTTTGTATCCAAATGGAAAAGCTAAAGGGGGTGAAATTTCTATACTTGGAAGTGCAAATCTAATTACACCAGCTTTTTTTATGGATAACAATGACAAGATGAGAGTAAGTGCATTTATAGATGCTGGTAATATTTATGAAAAAAGTTCGAATATTAAACTTGGTGATCTAAGAATGTCAACAGGCCTTGGTTTTGCTTATCTGAGCCCAATCGGCTCAATTGGTGCATTTATATCTACTCCAATTCTAAAAAAAGATGGAGATATTATTGAAGACTTTGGATTTTCATTAGGAACTGGCTTCTAAATCCTCTATGAGGTTAATTGCAATATTTTTTTTCAGTTTTTTGTGTTTGTCTTCAAATGCAAATGATACAAATATTAAAATTGGCTTTATTGACATAAATCGGGTGGTAATTAATCTAACTCAGTATAAGCAAAGCATTGATTCAATATCACGTGAATTTGAGCCAAAAAAAAAGGAATTACTAGACTTATTTAATCACATTGAACTTTTACGATCCAATCTAAATTCAAAGCAAGAATTTGAGAGTTCAGAATCACATGAAATAGAATTATCTAAATTATCTAAATTGGAAGACAACTTTAAAAAAGAGACTGAATATTGGCAAAATAAAATGAATTCCAGAAAAACTGATTTACTAAAAAAAATTGAATTAATTGTCAATCAAGCAATTCATGATTATGCAAACCAAGAAGGATTTGACCTTATTCTTTATGAAAATGTCGCTTTTGTTAGTAATAAAGTCAACATAACTCAAGAAATAATTGACAAAATTGAACAAAACCAACCATGAAACTTACACTTAACGAAATTGCTAACTTGATTGATGGCTCTGTTGAAGGAGATTCCTCTAAAGAGGTAAATGGTCTTAATTCGTTAGATAATGCTAATTCAAAGCAAGTATCCTTCGCAATAAGTAATAAATATAAAGAATCTTTATTACTATCTTCTGCAGGTGCAGTTATAGTCAATGAGTCTCTAGAGAAATATTGCAAGACAAATAAAATCGTTGTTGAAAATGTATATCTTGCCTACTCAATACTTTCACATAAGTTTAAGCCTTATCAAGGTATTGAGAACCTGAAATATGGCAGCGAGTTATCCTATCAATATGCAAATATTGCAAGTAGTTGTTTAATTGGTCAAGATGTAAAAATAGGTTCTCACTCAAATATTCACCATCGTTGCATAATCGAAGATAACGTAACCATTGGAAATAGCTGTCTAATTGAGCCGAATGTTACTATACAGACAGGCACTATAATTGGTGATAACTGTATAATTTCTCCAGGTGCCGTAATAGGCTCTGAAGGCTTCGGGAATGCAAGAGATAACAACAAACAATGGAATGGTATTGCTCATTTAGGTGTTGTAACTATTGGAAATAATGTTTCTATTGGAGCCAATACTACTATTGATCGCGGATCATTTGAGAACACAGAAATACATAATGGTGTAAAAATCGATAATCTTGTTCATATTGCTCATAACGTTATTATTGGCGAGGATACCGCAATTGCAGCAAAAACTGGTATTGCAGGTTCTACAACGATAGGAAAACGATGCATGATTGGTGGTGCTGTTGGGATTGTAGGTCACTTAAAAATTACTGATGATGTTACAGTTAATGCCACTAGCACAGTAAACCGAAACATAACAAAGCCTGGAATTTATACTAGCTTTCTTCCAATTATGCTTCACTCTGAATGGAAAAAGGTCAGTATATGGCTTACAAAAATTGATAAAATTGCCAGTTTCATGAAGATTAAATTGAAAAATATAAGGTAGATTTATGGATATGAATATAAACGAGGTAAAAAATTTCCTACCTCATCGCTATCCCTTTTTATTGATAGATAGAGTAATAAGTTTTGAATCTGGGGAAAACTTAACAGCTATAAAAAATGTCTCTTTTAACGAGCCTCAATTTACAGGACACTTCCCAGATCAGCCAATTATGCCAGGTGTTTTAATCATTGAAGCCATGGCTCAAGCAACTGGAATATTAGCCTTTAAGTCCGAAGTAGGACGACCAGAAATTGGACAAATTTATATGCTTGTAGGTGTTAACAACGTTCGCTTTAAAAAGATTGTTGAACCTGGTGATCAGCTAGAAATTTATGCTGAAGTAGTTACTGTTAAAAGAGGGATTTGGAAGTTTAATTGCACTGCAAAAGTTGATGGAGAGCTTGTCACCTCAGCAGAAATTTTATGTACTCAAAAAAAAGCGGATAGTTAATCATGCCAATTGATCCATCAGCAATTGTTCATAAGAGTTCTAAAATCCATATGGATGCAATAATTGAGCCTTATGCCATGATTGGTGCAAATGTAGAAATAGGAGCTGGAACTGTCGTTGACTCTCACGCAGTAATTCATGGTCCAACCAAAATTGGTAAAAATAATCATATCTATTCCTTTGCGTCTATTGGTGGAGATCCACAAGATATAACTTATCAGGAAGGTCAAGAAAGTAACCTAGTAATCGGTGATGACAATCTGATTCGCGAATTTTGTACCATTAATAGAGGAACAGAAAAAGAAAACTCTTTAACTCGAATAGGTTCCAATAATATGCTTATGTCTTATGTCCATATTGCACATGACTGTCAACTTGGAGATCACATTATTATGTCAAATAATGCATCTCTTGCGGGCCATGTAAGGATATCTGATTGGGCTATATTAGGCGGCTTTGTTTTAGTTAAGCAATTTTGTAGTATTGGAAGGCATACTTATGCCGGAATGGGAAGTCAAATCAACAAAGATATACCAGACTACATGGTTGCTGCGGGTATTAATCCAAGAATTAGAAGCATCAATACTGTAGGATTAAAACGAAGAGGGTTCAGTGCAAATTCTATTTCATCGATTAAACGTGCATTTAAGGTAGTTTATAGAGACTCTCAAGGAAGGCTTTTAGATCAAGCACTTAAAGAACTTAAAGCTTCAGAATCTGA
>CAZEAO010000023.1:0-14644 GCA_964510245.1 uncultured Piscirickettsiaceae bacterium
AAGATTTTTGTAATTGGAAGCGTATCCCTGAATATTCAGATTTTATTTTTAACTCTCCATTAGCATCCATTGCCTCTAGCTTGTTGGAGTCGAAATCTGTGCAGTTTTTTCATGATCATTTTTTTTATAAAGATGCAAACTCTGGGGTTCCCACGCCTTGGCATCAAGATATTCCTTATTACTGCGTTTCCGGACATCAAACAGTAAGTTTTTGGATGCCCTTAGAGCCTAGAGAAAAAAATGTCTCATTAAGGTTATTGGCTGGAACTCACTTATTCAACAAAGAAATTCGTCCAACAAGCTGGTCTAATAATGAAAGTTTTTATGAAGATAGTAAGGCATTCATGGATCTTCCAGATAGCAATGATTATGAAATTAAAGAATGGAACACTCAGCCCGGAGATGTTATTGCGTTTAATTTTAAAACGATTCATGGAGCTAATGCGAATTTAAATGATAAGGTTAGTAGAACTCTTTCATTTAGGTTGCTAGGCGATGATGTAGTTTATAAACAGCGCTCTGGGAGGACTTCTCCAAACTTTCCAGGTATTAATCAAAGAAATGGAGAGCGTTTAAGAGAGGATTGGTTTCCAACTCTTTGGAGTGACTAAAGTTTATGGATATTGCTAATTTTTCGATTGAAATTCTTACTTTTTTGTTCATAGTCGGAATAATCGCCGGCTTCCTAGATACGCTTGTTGGTGGAGGTGGTTTGCTTGCTGTACCAGCACTCTTGCTAAGTGGTATTCCCCCAATTTACGTGCTCGGAACGAACAAGTTTCAGGGGAGTATGGGAACTGGCATTGCTACTTTTTTGCTCTTTCGTAAAAAAAAGATTGATTGGAATACAGTCAAAAAATTAATGCTAGCATCTTTCATTGGCTCATTAATTGGTGGGGCAATAGTTCAGTTTATTGATACCCAGGTGCTTTCATTTGTCATTCCAGTTGTCCTAGTTTTTATTGCAATTTATTTTATTGTCTCTCCAAAACCTAGAGCTATTAGTTCAGCTTCTGCATCTCATAAAAGATTCGAATCTTATGCTGTCCCTGGTGTGGGTTTTTATGATGGAATGTTTGGACCTGGTGCCGGTTCTTTTTTTGTAATGACGGGAGTGATGTTAAAAAAACTTGAGATTATTCAAGCAACAATATTAGCAAAACCTCTAAATTTCGCATCAAATATTGGTGGTTTTTTAGTATTTTTTATATTTGGACATATCGCCTTTTTTGTTGGTCTAATTATGATGCTAGGTCAATTGATTGGATCTTTTTTTGGAACTCATTACTTGTTGAAGGCTAACCCTAAGGTAATTAGAATTTTAATTGTTATTTCATCCTTATCTATGTTAGCTAAGTACGTAAACTCCCTAATCTAATGAAAATTCTTAAATCAAATTTCTTGACTGAGCTTCCAACTTGGATTGCGATTGTTTCGGTTTATTTGTTATGGTGGCTGATACTAAAATATTTCTTTATTATTCCGCTATCTCCTCTAATACTTATTATCATCTTGACATTCCATGGCTCGGTTCAGCATGAGTTGATTCATGGTCATCCAACAAACCGTCAAGGATTTAACGATTTATTAGCATATCCACCATTAGCGCTTTGGTCGCCATATTTAGTCTACAAAATCTCTCACCTCAAGCACCATGAAGACATTAATTTAACTATCCCTGATGTTGATCCAGAGAGTTATTTTATTAGTAAAGATAAATGGAGCTTGTTGAGTAAGTCTCGTCAAAAATTAGCTCTATTTAACATGACATTATTTGGACGATTATTTCTTGGACCATTGTGGTATTTCATTAATCTTAAAAAAGAATTATTAATGAGTTTTAAAAAGCCAATATCAAAAAATTTTGTCGTTTGGTTTTCTCATGAGATTTTTGTGATAATTTTATTATTTTGCATTTGGTCTTTTTTCGATATTCATTTTTTGATTTATTTTGCGTGCTCTTACATTGCACACTCATTAACTATGCTTAGAAGTTTTTTTGAGCATCGTCCAAGTTCAAACCCAAATCATCGCTCAGTTTTGATGCAAACTATCTGGCCATTAAGAATCTTATATTTAAACAATAGCTTTCATTTTGTCCATCATATAAATCCAAACATGAGTTGGCACTTGATACCAAGTGAATATAAATTGAATCAGGAAAAATACAATCAATCTAACGGCAACTTTATCGAAAAAGGTTATTTAAAGTGGTTTAAAGAATATCTATTTAAGCCTGTTGCAAAGCCCAATCATCCCACTTTTTGAAGAGTTATGACTCTAGAATATATAGGCATTGGCATGTATTCAATTAGCTTTGAGCTTGAAAAGGCATGGCAAGAGCTTTTTCTTTTAGCTGGAAAATTGAATCCCGAATTAAAATTACCTGATAATTTTTTGAATAGCGTTTCGAGCCAAGACATTTTGTCAAATCAGAATCGATTAAGTCATATCTGTGGTTTACCATTGATAAGTCAATTTCAAAAAAAAATGGCCCCACTTTGTACACCTCATTTTGATCTCGATGAATTCGAAGGACCTAACTACTTTAGTTATTTTGTAGTTTCAAAGCTAAGCCAAGTGAATTCGATTGAAGAGACAAAGGGGATGGTTGCTGCGATTAATAGTCATGACTCAAATAGTGGTGCTTATGTTTTTCGTAGTGAGATTGAAGATTCTAGAAAGCTAGGTTTGTTTGATAACTTTTACAAAAAAATAGTAATGACAGGTTCTCATAAAAACAGCATTCAAAGCCTCAATAGTCAAGAGGTTGACATTGCCTCGATTGATGCCGCAAGTTATTACTATTTAAAGAGAATGAGCCCTGAGGCATCAAACAAATTGAGAATTATTGGTCGATCAATGACTCTTCCTGCACCACCCTTTGTAACGCATAAAGATAATCCACTATGCTCCTCTAGTGAACTGATTGAAGCCCTGAATAAAGCTCTAAGTTTATTAAATCAAGATTCCAAAGATATTATAAAAATCAGAATGTTCTCTTTTGTGCCGATAACTGAATACCAGCTTCAACTAGAGCAATCATTCTAATTTTTTTCTTTTTTAGGTAGTTTAAACTGATTAAAGTGTTCCCATTCATATCGTTCAGGATAATTTCGCCTGTAGTCTTCAAAATTTGAAATATCCTTTATTGCTATATCGTCATCTTTGAATGAGTAGATTGAATTAAGCGTGTCATGGAGAGTGCTCTCTTCAATCATTCTAGATTTTGGCTGAATAAGATTCTCAATCTGATTGTTAATGGGTTTTTCTGAGAATTTGCATAGTTCTTTATAAATCATAAAGCTACCCATAAATTTAGCATCGATTGAATGTCCTGCAATATGAGGCGTTGACCAGTAGGCTGATTTTTGAAGTTCTAGGTTAATATTGGGCTCATTCTCCCAGCAATCAATAACGTTTGCCTTTGTAACTGTGTTTTGCCAGATTGATTCATCAATGATGCCTCCACGGGCAGCATTAATGACAATTGCATCATCTCTCACGATATTAAAGTTATGGCTTCCTAAAAGATGATGAGTAGGATGTGCACCTGAAAAGGTCAAAGGCGTATGAAACGTTATAATGTCGGCGCAGAGCGCTTGATTGAGGTTTACAAATTTGTTACTTCCTTCTTTCATCTCTCGAGGAGGGTCGTTAAGAAGAGTGTTCATTCCAAGCTGTTTTGCTTTAAAGTCAAGTCTGGTTCCAACGTTTCCAACTCCAATGATTCCAAGCGACTTGCCTGATATTTCAAAGTTATAATCGTTCGATAAATTTGAAATTGCGCTTATGATGTATTCTGCGACCGCATTTGCATTGCAGCCTTGAGCTGATGAGAAGGCTATCTTGTTTTCATGAAGGTAGTTTAAGTCGACATGATCAAGTCCAGCGACCGTTGAACCAACGAATTGAATTTTGGTGTCCTTGAGGAGTTCTTTGTTAACTTTTGTTCTGGATCTTACAATTAATACATCGCAATCCAGAAGACTTTCTTGAGTAATCTGTCTACCTGGTAAGGTGACGACGTCACCAAATTGAGAAAAAATTTCACTATAACCCCAAACAGCATCATCAATCATTAATTTCATAAAGGTATTCTCCAGTCAATCAAGTTCTGATTTGTTGATTTAAGGTAGCTATTTGTTTTAGAAAAATGTTTGCAGCCAAAAAAGCCTTTATGGGCAGAGAATGGAGAGGGGTGTGCAGCACTAAGTATTAAGTGTCTTTTAGAATCAATCAATTCAGACTTTTTATTTGCATAGGCTCCCCAAAGTATAAAAACTAAATTATCCTTGTTTTTACTCAGTAGCTTGATTACTTGATCAGTAAAGATCTCCCAGCCTTGATTTGCATGAGAAGCTGGAGAATTCTTTTCGACTGTTAATACGCTATTGAGAAGCAAAACTCCTTGCTGAGCCCAAGTCATCAAATGGCCATGAATGGGGGTGTTAAAGCCTTTATCATCTTCCCCAAGTTCTTTATAGATGTTTCTGAGAGATGGTGGAATAGAAATGCCTTTTGGAACAGAAAAACTTAAGCCTTCGGCTTGACCTTCTCCATGATAAGGATCCTGTCCAAGGATTATAACCTTGGTATTGGCAAAACTTGAATATTCAAAGGCTTTAAACCAGTTTCCTCTTGGCGGGTAAATTTCATAGCTAATTCTTGAATTAAGGAACAAAAGTAGGGATTTAAAGTAGTCTTTGTTTTTTTCTAAAGACAAATATGGTGCCCAGTCGCCAATATCTTGTGTCATAGTTTTAATAAGGATGTTATGACTATTTCGTCATAATCGTATAATTGCATTTAAATCTCAAAAAATATATTATGGTCTGAAGTGATTAATAAATTATTGTTAACAATGATTAGTTGAGATTGAATATATGTTTAATTATATCAAGGATTAGGTGTGACTGATTGGATCAGTAGGTGGGAAAGCAATAATACTGGCTGGCATGCAGATGAGGTCAACAGGCAGTTAATTGAGTATCTTGACGAGCTTAATTTGTCGACTAATGACACGGTATTTGTTCCTCTGTGTGGAAAAAGTCTTGATATGAATTATCTAAAACAAAAAAACTTCAAAGTAATTGGTGTTGAAATGAGTGAGTTGGCAATTCAACAGTTTTTTAAGGAAAATAATTTATCTTATAAACTTTCCAAAGACGGAGAATTTGACCTCTATGAGGGAGGTAGAATTAAAATTTATTGTGGTGATTTCTTTGGATTACGGTCTCATCATTTAGAGAGCGTCAAAGCTGTCTATGATCGTGCTTCATTGATTGCTCTGGATGAAAGTTTAAGACAAAAATATGTTAAACATTTAAATGATATAATAAGTCTGGATGTCAGGATTATGTTATTAACCTTAAATTATCCTCAGCATCAAAGGTCTGGCCCGCCTTTTGCAGTCAGCAAAGTAGAGGTTGATAGATTATTTAAAGGTTCATTTGATTGTCAAGAATTATATTGCATTGATGACATTGAGAATGAACCAATGTTCCAAAATCTGGGAGTAGATTTTGTAGAAAAGGCAGTGTATTTGCTGCAAAAAGTGAGAATGTGATGGCTAAAAAAATGACGGGCATAGTTGCCCAATTTGGAACCAAGGGATATGGGTTTATTACGGGTGATGATGGTGAAAAGTATTTTGTTCACCAAAAAAATGTCTTTAATAAATCTCGTTTAAGAAGCGATACCAGGGTTAAATTTAAAGTCGAGACTTCAGAAAAAGGACTGGTTGCTGTTGATGTTAAGTTAGAAGAAGTAGTTGAAGAGTCGACTCCATTAACTGACAATGATATTAAAGCAATGTTTGGCGTTTTACTGGTCTTTCAGTTGATTGTTGCATACTTTGTATTTTTTGGATAAATGAAAAAACTTTTAGTTCTAGGTTTGCTAGTAGCGATTTCAATTTCAGGTTGCTTATCAACGCCTGCAAGAGAGGTTACCAATATTTGTACTCTACTCGATGAAAAAGTGAGTTGGTATCGTGCAGCTAAATTGAGTGAGGAAAGGTGGAAAGTGCCGATGCATTTGCAGATGGCAATTATTTATCAAGAGTCACGCTTTGCATCGAGAGCAAAGCCTCCAAGAAATAAAATTTTTGGATTTATTCCAGGATCAAGACCGACAGACTCATATGGATACACTCAAGCTAAAAAAGCAACATGGGAATGGTATCAGCTCAAAACTGGCAAAAGAGATGCCCAGAGGGATAACTTTGCCGATGCTATAGACTTTGTAGGCTGGTACGCCAACCAATCGAACCTTAGATCAAAGATTAGTAAATCCGATGCTTATAATCAATATTTAGCTTACCATGAGGGCCATGGTGGTTACAATAAAAAAAGTTATGTAAACAAAGATTGGCTTATTTCTATAGCAAAAAAGGTAGAAAGAAAGTCCAATACTTATAAGTCTCAGCTTTCTCAATGCAGAGAGCAGCTTGATAGCAATAGAATCTGGACGCTATTTTAATCGTTATTATAGATGTGGCTAAATACCTCGGAGGCTCCCCCAACAGATAGTGCAATGAAAGAGGTTCGTTTTGAAGATATAAACCTAGTTATTGCCAATATTGATAATCAGTTGTACTGTTTTGAGAATCGCTGCCCGCATGAAGATTTCAAGCTTAGTCTAGGATGTATAAAGAATAACCAAGTTAAATGTCCACTCCATGGTTACGAGTTTAATTTGAGTTCAGGTGTTTGCCTAGATGAAGATATTCCGCCCTTAAATTTATATCCCGTCAAGGAAGAAAATGGTCTTGTTGTTGTTCAATTAAGGAAGGATTGATGGACTCTAAGGAATTAATGCACACAATTATCCAAAGAATTGCGACCGGCCCTGAGCTGAGCAAGAGTATAAATCTTGAGGAGTCAAAGCTCGCTATGAAAGCGATTTTGAATAATGAGATCGATGATGTTCAGAGTGCAATATTTTTAATTGCAATGAGAATGAAGCGCGAGACGATGGATGAAAATATTGGTATTTTAATGGCTCTCAATGAACTAGCGAAGCGTGAGAGATTGTCAGTTGAGAATTTAATAGATATTGGAGATCCATATAGTGGTTTCAACAGATCAATCCCAATCTCTTCTTTTTTACCGCCTCTTCTGGCAGAGCTTGGAATACCCACAGTGATTCATGGTTTGGATTCGGTTTCTCCAAAATTTGGGCTTACTCATCGACACACTTATCATGCGTTAGATCAAGACGTTGATTTAACAATCACTGAGGCTAAAGATAGAATTAAGGATGCTTCGATTGGCTGGTCATATATTGACCAAAGTCAATACAGTGAACCTCTCCACGCTCTTGTACCACTTCGAAATAAAATAATTAAAAGAACCGTATTAAATACAGTCGAGTCTTTGATTGGACCTATCAGGGGCATTAATACACATTCAGTTTTGGGTTATGTTCATAAGCCTTACCCTCCAATCTATGCAAACCTAGCGGAAAAATCAGGATTTTCAAGTAGCCTACTGATTAGAGGGGTTGAAGGAGGTGTGGTTCCATCATTAAGACAAAAGGGACTGATGTATTCTTACTATCAAGGCATCGAAAAAAATAAAGTTGACATTGATCCAAAGACAATAGGAATAAAGAGAGACTTAAGAGCCATCTCTATACCAAAAAAGTATGAAGGCTTAAAAAATAAGACCAAGCTTGCTGAACATGTTGCTAATCTTGGGCTGGAAGCTCTTTCAGGTAAAAAAGGGATGTTTTATGATGGTCTGCTCTATTCAGCCAGCTTAATTCTTTGGCATTTAAATATTGAGAGTTCATTATCATCGGCCTCAGAAAAAGTAAGAAGTACTCTGGATTCAGCTAATACAGTTGAACGTCTATAAGTAAGCTGAAATTGAAGAAATCATGATTGTTGCTGAGTTAATTTTAAATACTCACCTGAGCTATTAATGAGCTCCGAGTGAGTTCCTTGTTCTATGATTTCTCCATCTTTTAAGACAACGATTCTATCTGCATTTTTGATAGTGCTTAATCGATGAGCAATAATAATTGTTGTTCTGTCTTTTTGCATTTTATTGATTGCGGATTGAACAAGTTTTTCTGTTGCTGAATCTAGAGCTGATGTAGCTTCATCTAGTATTAAAATAGGGCTATCTTTTGCAATAGCTCTTGCAATTGAAAGTCTTTGACGTTGACCTCCAGAAAGAGTAACTCCATCCTCTCCAATTTCAGATTCATATTGATCCTCTAGTTTTTCAATAAATTCTAGTGAATTTGAAATTTTTGCTGCATTAATAATAGTTTCCAAAGGCATTTTATCTTTTTGACCAAAAGCAATATTGCCACTAATTGAGTCATTGAATAGACGCACATTCTGGTCTACATATGAGAAATTTGATCTGTACGATTCTAAGTCAAAATTATTTATATCTTCATTGTTGATTGATATTTTTCCACTTGTAGGGTTATAAAATCGAGTCAATAGATTCACTAACGTTGTCTTGCCACTTCCAGTAGAGCCAACAAGAGCAATTGTTTCACCATTTTTTATTGTTAAATCAATATTGTTTAGTGAAGATTTTTTATTGTTGTATGAGAAACTCACTTTTTCGAAACTTATATCTCCAGAAATTGAATCAATTAATTGCTTGTTAGGATTATTTTCAGGCTCTTCATCGATAAGAGTAAATACGCTTTTCCCAGCAACAATAGCTTGCTGGAGTGGTTTATTTATATTGATAAGAGTTTTTGCAGGTTTGACAAGCATACCCATAGCAGTGAAGTAAGCTAAAAAGTCACCCGCACTCATTACCAAATAACTTGATGAGAAATATACTACACAAGCCAAAGACAAACCGATTAGTGCATTTACAATTGAGGTATTGAGTCCTCCTGCCATGTCAACTTTGAATCTTTGTTGGCGAATGGTATTAATAATATTGAAAAATTTACTTTTTTCACTGTTCTGGGCATTGTATATTTTGATTAGATCATTTCCGGAAATGTTCTCATCTAATTGATGCGTCATTCTCCCCATGGATTCTTGAACTTTAAGGGAGCCTTTGCGAATTCTTGATGTAGAGAATTTAACTGCTAAATACACTAACGGAAGCAGAATTATTAGAATTAAGCTTAACAGAAAACTTTTATAAAATAAATAACAAGTCAAAACGATTACGGTAAATGAAGACTTGATAAACTCAAGCCATATGGTTGATGCAGCAGCAGAGATTTGTTCAACATCAAATGTGAGCTTTGAAAGTGTTTCGCCAGAAGTATTATTATCAAAGTAAGACTTAGGTAGTCTAATTAATTTGGAAAACATGTCGACCCTCAAATCCAAAATTACTTTATTTGAGATCCAAGAGCTGGCACCGATTGAAGTTAACGAAAACAATGAACTTAATGCGATAACTGAAAATAAGATTAATGAATATAAATAAGCTTTATCACTAGATCGATTGGAAGAAAACAAAGTGTCAACAATTTGCCCTGTTATCTCTGGTATTGCTGTCTCTAACAAAGTTGCAAAAACCATCATTATTGAAGTAAATGCTAATTTTCCTAAATGATTTTTGAGGTATGGAAGCAGCCTCTGTACGAATTGTCTATAACCCATCATGATTTGTTTGTTTGGATGTGCCCATATTCTACACAAATTTGTGTATCATAGCTATTTCAAACTTTGTTAGTTTTAGATGACAAAATACATCTTTATTACTGGTGGTGTTGTTTCCTCTCTTGGTAAGGGAATAGCCTCCGCCTCCCTAGCTTCAATTCTTGAAACTCGTGGACTCAATGTCACACTCCTAAAATTAGATCCCTATATTAATGTTGATCCAGGAACAATGAGTCCGTTTCAGCATGGAGAGGTTTTTGTTACAAATGATGGTGCAGAGACCGATTTAGACTTGGGACACTACGAAAGATTTGTTCGCACCAAACTCGGCAAAAAGAACAACTTTACTGCTGGAAGGGTTTATGAAAATGTTATAGAAAGAGAGAGGAGAGGTGACTACCTTGGTGCCACAGTTCAAATCATTCCTCATATTACTGACGAGATTAAAAAATTAATGAAGGACGGTGCAGAGGAAGCCGATATTGCTCTGGTTGAAATTGGCGGTACAGCGGGTGACATTGAATCTCTCCCATTTATGGAAGCTATCAGACAAATGAGCCTAGAGCTTGGTCGAGAAAACGCAGTATTTATTCATTTAACTCTACTTCCATTTATTAAGGTGGCTGGAGAGTTAAAAACTAAACCTACTCAGCACTCAGTTAAAGAGTTAAGAGGGATAGGAATTCAGCCAGATATTCTGATTTGCCGAACTGAACATGAATTAGAGGATTCAGAGCGCAAGAAAATTGCTTTATTTACAAATGTTGCAGAAGATTCAGTATTTATATCACTCGATAAAGACACTATTTATAAGGTTCCAGGAGATCTTCATAGTCAGGGCTTGGATGATGCAGTTGTCTCGAAATTAGGTATCAAGTGTAAGAAAGCAGACCTTACAGAATGGAAAAATGTTGTCTCTAGATTGGAGAGACCTAATCATAGTGTTGATATTGCAATGGTTGGTAAGTATATGGACTTAACTGAATCATATAAATCGCTATCTGAGGCACTCATTCATGCTGGAATTCATACTCAAACTAAAGTAAATATCCATTATTTTGACTCGGAAGAAGTTGAAAAAAATGGTGCTGAATGTTTGAGTAAAATGAGTGCGGTGCTCGTACCTGGAGGCTTTGGTATAAGAGGAATAGAGGGCAAGATTAAGGCTGTTCAATATGCACGAGAGAATAGTATTCCATTTTTAGGAATATGTTTAGGATTGCAGGTCGCAGTCATTGAGTGTGCTCGAAACATGGCAAGTTTGAAAGGAGCCAATAGCACCGAATTTGATGAAAATACAGACTACCCAGTGATTGGATTAATTACAGAGTGGCAGGATGAAAACGGCGATACTCAGATGAGAAATTCTGAGTCAGATTTAGGCGGCACGATGAGATTAGGGGGTCAAGAATGTCAGTTGGTTGCAGCAACTCATTCTCATAAGATTTATGGGTCAAATAAAGTAATTGAGAGACATAGGCATCGTTACGAGGTCAACAATAAATTAATTTCTCAAATTGAATCTGCTGGTCTTACAGTATCTGGAAGGTCTAGTGATGGCTTACTAGTTGAAATGGTTGAGATTACTGATCATCCGTGGTTTGTCGCTTGTCAATTCCATCCTGAGTTTACCTCAACGCCTAGAGATGGCCACCCATTATTTGAGAGTTTCATTAATGCCGCGAAGGAGGCACATAACTTAATTCTCTCTTAAGCTCTAAGTTCTTTTTATTTAATAAGAGGTTCATGTTAAATGAAAAAAAATGATGTCGTTGTCATAGGTGGGGGAGTAATCGGGCTTTCAATTGCATTAAGAATTCTCAATTTGGGAAGAGAGGTTGTTCTGGTCGACCCTGATGAGCCTGGAACTGGAACCTCATTTGGCAATGCTGGAACTATTGCAGAATATGCGGTGCTTCCGGTTGGTTCTCCAGCAATAATTAGACAGTTACCTTCACTTCTGTTTAACAAAAATAGCCCTATCGCTATCAAGCGTTCTGCAATTCTATCTCTGTGCCCATGGCTAATAAGATTTTTATATCAGTCAATGCCTAAAAATGCTGCTCGAAATGCACAGGCGATTGCTGCCTTATTGCAAAACTCAAGAATTCGATGGGAGGAGTTATCTTCACAGATAGGTGGTCAATCAAACCTAAAAACCAATGGAAGTATTTATTTGTATCACTCAAAAAAGCTTTTTGAGTCCGGGATTAAGGATATAAATAAGAGAAAAGAGCTTGGCTTGAATGCCGACATGTTAAGTATTGATGAACTAAAGAAACTAGAACCAAATATTAACTTATCTGAGGGCGGAGCGTCTTATTTTCCTGATGGTGCGTACATGAGTGATCCTGGAAGAATGGTTAAGTTAATTCTAGATGCTTGCGTAAATAAAGACTGTCAAGTGATTAAGCGAGCTGCAACAAGAATTGAACGAACTAGTGAGGGTGTCAAAGTCCATCTTGATGATCATTCAGAAATTGTTGCTAATAATCTTGTGGTGGCTGCAGGCGCTTTTTCCAAAAAATTTGCTAAACAAGTAGGAGACTATATTCCGTTAGATGCAGAGAGAGGTTACCACGTAGAGTATGATATGGATAAGCCACTTCTAAATAGACCTTGTTGCAACGCGTCTGGGGGTTTTTATATGTCCCCAATGACTGGAAGGTTAAGGGTAGTCGGAACCGTTGAGCTTGGTGGACTAAGTCCTATAATTTCTAAGCATAGGTTAAAGCACTTAGAGAAGGGTGCTGCACAATTTTTTCCAAACCTTGGTGATGTAAGTAGGGTTTGGCTTGGGTTCCGTCCTTCAATTCCTGACAGTAAGCCGGTTATCTCTCAGTCTAGCAAGGGAAATGATATTGTTTACGCATTTGGACATGGCCATATAGGCCTTACTTTGGCGCCTGTTACAGCAGAAATTGTTGAGTCGATCTTGACAAAAAATAAGCATCTATTATCAATATCTGACTATTCAGTGACGAGGTTTAAGTGATAGTCTATTTCTTTTTTACAAATTTCATGAGTCGCCTTTTCTTTTGAATTTGGCGAGTAGAAAGAACATTTTTTTTATCTTTAAATGGGTTGTCGCTACTTTTGAAGTTAATCTTGATGGGTGTATTAGTAAGTTTAAGTGATGAGATAAAGAAGTTCTTTAGAAAGCGTTCATAGCTTTTTGGAACGCTTTGAACATGGTTGCCGTGAAATGTTAAGGTTGGCGGAAAGACATCAGATTGATTGACAAACTTTAATCTGAGTCGCCTACCTGAAACAGGAGGCGGCTGATGTGAGTTATTTGCCTGCTCTAATATTTTATTTAGAAGAGAAGTAGAAAATCTTTTTCCAGCGTGTTCATAAGATTTTTTGATTGGTTCAAATAATTTACCTACACCAGAGCCATGCAGTGCTGAGATAAAATGAACTGAAGCGTAATTTACAAAAGAGAGTTTGACGTCTAGCTTTCTTTTTACTTCGCTTTTTTGATAGTCAACCAATCCATCCCACTTGTTTACTGCAATTAATAAAGCGCGGCCTTTATCAGAAATCATCCCGAGTAAGGTTGCATCCTGTTCAGTTACTCCTTCATGTGCATCCAAAACCAAGATGACAACATGTGAATCTTCAAGTGCACTGATAGCTTTAATAATGCTAAATTTTTCTATTTTTGCATCAACACTTCGTTTTCTTCTAATACCTGCAGTATCAATTAATGTGTATTGTTGACCCTCTCTTTCAAAAGGAATAAATATGGTATCTCGAGTTGTTCCAGGATGGTCAATTGCTAATACTCTTTCTTCACCCAAAATACGATTAATAAGAGTTGATTTACCAACATTGGGTCTTCCGAGGACTGTAACAGCAATTCCATCAATTTCTTGCTCTGAACTATCAATAGATTCAGGTAGCAAAGGTAATGTTTTTTCAATGAGTTCAGAAACACCTTGATTATGTTCTGCTGATATCAGTATTGGTTCACCTAAACCAAGTTCATAAAATTCAGAGGCAGAGCTCAGATTCAATCCTTCAGCCTTATTGCAGACCAGAATAACGTTTTTTTTAAGTTTTCTGAGTTGGCGAGATATATCAAGATCAAGCGCTGTAACACCATCTTTATTGCTGACAATAAAATAGATAACATCGGACTCATTTAGCGCACTCAAAACTTGACTTTGAATGCCAGAATCAATCTCTGTAGACTCATTAGTGAGTCCTCCTGTATCAACTATAGTGCAGAAGCGCTGATCCTCGAGTTCTATATTTGCATATTGACGATCGCGCGTAAGACCTTCGTAATCCGAAACAAGTGCCTGCCTAGATTTACTGAGACGATTAAATAAGGTCGATTTACCTACGTTAGGCCGACCAACCAAAGAAATGATAGGGTATCTCACAATCGGTAACCTGCAATGATTTAATTCAGATCGTCTAGTTTGATCTGAATGAGTTGGGCCAAGGTAGAGTTTTCAGTGATATTCTCAATCGCTAGAGCGTAATTTCTTTTCGCTTCATCGTTGTTGCCTAGGTCTATATAAATATCTCCAGCAAGGTTATAGAATAAGCCTGAAAATCCGTTAGCATTGTCAATATTTATAACTGATAGTGCCTCTTCGTGTTGTCCAAGTTCTAAGTGTAGTGAAGCTGTTCGAAGGATTGCGGTTGATGCAATAACAGAATTTTCTCTACTCATTAATGGTTTTAGTGCATCTAATGCAAGAGAATAGTTACCAGCATCAAACAAATATTTGGCCATTAAGAGAGTGCCTTGATCCGCATATGAGCTGGATGGATGCTCCTTAATCAGTTTGTCATATGCATATACATTTGCTGAATCAGATGCATAGCTTAAATAGAGTGCTCTTGCGTTTAAAGCCTGACTCTCTTGGTAGTCAACATATGAATTCCACCCAAATATTCCAGCAAGACCAATAACTGCTCCGGCAATGATTTGTTTACCGTTTGAGTCCCACCACTTTTTTAATTTGTCAACTTGCTCTTCTTCTGAATCGCTAATTTCTATAAAGTTTTTCATAATATCTCCTGAAGATG
>CAZEAO010000024.1:0-14299 GCA_964510245.1 uncultured Piscirickettsiaceae bacterium
GATACGCTACCAGACTGCGCTACACTCCGAAGGTGTGTAATTATACTGTCATACCTTACTTAGTCAATGCTTAATTAAGTCAATATTTGACTCTATTTTAAAGGTTCATTTATTTGATTTTTTAAATAGTTATCATGAAGTTCAGATTCTTCAGGATTCGCATAAATGACCTTAATTTTCTCTTTGTTTATATTGTTATTTTTAATAATTGAAGGATTAGCAATTTGAGGATTATTATTCTGAATTTCTTTAAAAAGACTTGATTGACCTCCAGTCATTGCCAAATAAACTTGTGCAAGAATTTGGGCGTCGAGAAGTGCACCATGCCTTGTTCTCGCACTTGTATCAATTCCAAATCTTCTGCAAAGTGCATCTAGGTTGTGCATAGTGCCTGGTCTTTGCTCTTTTGATAATTTTAGTGTATCAATTACTGGGCATAATTCTTCAATTCTTGTCTTAACTCCATTCAGTTTGAGTTCATGATTTAGGAATCCAAGGTCAAAGGGTGCATTATGAATAATCAAAGTTGACTCTTCAATGAATGATATTAGGTCGTCTGAAATTTGACTAAATTGAGGTTTGTTAATTAGGAATTTATCTGTAATTCCATGAACTTTTACCGAATCTCCAACAGTTCTATTTGGCTGAATATATTTATGGAATTCAATATTTGTAATTTCTCTATTTGCAATTTGTACTGCTCCTACTTCAATAATTCGATGACCTTCTTTTGGATCAATTCCAGTTGTCTCCGTATCAAGAACAATAAGTCTTTCCATGGTTTGTGGATTAAAGTAAAATAGCCTATTTTAGCATTCACTTATAAAGGTATAAAAAGATTATGGCAAGAGTAACTGTTGAAGATTGTTTAGATAAGGTACAAAATAGATTTGAATTAGTTTTGGTGGCAGCAAAGAGAGCACATCAATTAAATTCTGGTGGCTTTAGGTCAACTCTAGATGTAGCTAAAGATAAACCAACTGTTTTAGCTTTAAGAGAGATTGAAGCAGGATTGATTGATGCCTCCATACTCACTGAAGATTATACAATGGAGGAAGAGCTAAATGCACAAGAAAAGTTAGCAGATGAAGCAAAGATGACAGAAGTTACTGAAGAACTATCAGAAGTATCATTAGATTCAGAACAAGGAACTGATGATTTATCAATTAATGATGGTGAAGAATAAATTTAAATTACTACTCAATAAAAATGACGCATTCGCGTCATTTTTTTTTGCCTAATCTAAGAGATTTACTAGGCAATCTTATCAATGACTTTGGTAACATGGATTTTTTATAAATCGATTAATCGGAGATTTAAATGAAATATCCAATCATGCAAAGTACTCGAAAACCTTTAATTGATGCTGATAAATACAAATCAATGTATCAGCAGTCAATATCGAATTCAGATGAATTTTGGTCTGAACAAGCTAACGAATTTATCAGTTGGGATCGAAAGTGGGATAAAGTTTCTGATGTTGATTTTTCTGAAGGGAAGATTGCTTGGTTTGAGGGTGCGACACTTAACGTATCTTATAACTGTCTAGACCGACATCTTCCAGAGCGTGCAGATCAGGTAGCCATTATTTGGGAGGGAGATGATCCAGATTCAAGTAAATCAATTACTTACAAAGAACTCCATGAAATGGTTTGCAAATTTGCAAATGGAATGAAAGATCTGGGTGTTGAAAAGGGTGATCGCATTTGTCTTTATATGCCAATGATTGTAGAGGCTTCGGTCGCAATGCTTGCATGTGCTAGACTTGGGGCTATTCATTCTGTCGTTTTTGGTGGCTTCTCACCTGATGCTTTAAGAGATAGAATTCTGGATAGTGAATGCAAGTTGGTTATCACGGCTGATGAAGGGATACGTGGAGGAAAACCTATTCCCTTAAAAGCTAATGTAGATATTGCTACAAAAGAGTGTGACTGTGTTGAGCATATCTTGGTTGTGAATAGAACAGGTAATGATATAGGTTGGACAGATAGAGATGTTTGGTATCACGAGTTAGTTAAGGACGCTTCAACTAGTTTTCCTTGTGAAATGTTTGACGCTGAGACGCCACTATTCATCCTCTATACCTCTGGTTCAACTGGAAAACCCAAAGGTGTTCTCCATACTTCTGGTGGCTACTTGTTGTATGCTACAATGACACACAAATACACCTTTGATTACCAAGAGGGCGATATTTATTGGTGCACTGCAGATGTAGGCTGGGTTACTGGACACTCTTACATTGTTTATGGTCCGCTTGCTAATGGTGCAACAAGCTTAATGTTTGAAGGTATTCCTAATTATCCTGATGCATCAAGATTTTGGCAGGTAGTAGACAAACATCAAGTCAATATTTTTTATACTGCACCAACAGCAATAAGAGCACTGATGGGAGCAGGAAATGAGCTTGTTGAAAAAACCTCAAGATCTAGTTTAAAAATCTTAGGAACTGTTGGAGAGCCTATCAATCCTGAGGCATGGGAGTGGTACTTTAATGTTGTTGGTGAGAAGAGATGTCCAGTGGTTGATACCTGGTGGCAAACTGAAACAGGTGGTCACATGATAACGCCAATGCCTTTTGCAACTGCTTTAAAGCCAGGATCTGCTACTCAACCATTTTTTGGAGTCGAGCCACAAGTTCTAACTGAGAGTGGAGAGGTGCTTGAAGGTGAAGCATCTGGAGTTTTAGTACTTGCTCGTTCTTGGCCCGGACAGATGCGAACTTTATATAACAATCATGAACGCTTTATGGAGGCCTACTTTTCAACTTTCCCAGGAAAGTACTTTGCTGGTGACGGAGTAAAACGTGATGCAGATGGTTACTACTGGATTACTGGAAGAGTGGACGATGTTCTTAATATCTCTGGTCACCGGCTCGGTACCGCTGAAATTGAATCAGCACTAGTGCTCCATAGTGATGTCAGTGAAGCTGCAGTCGTTGGTATGCCTCATGAGATAAAAGGTCAAGGTATATACGCTTATGTTTCACTAATGAGTGGTGTTGAGGGTAACGACGACCTAAAAAAAGACCTTGTAGCTCTTGTTAGAAAAGAAATTGGCCCAATTGCAACGCTAGATAAGATTCAATTTGCTCAAGGCCTACCTAAAACAAGATCAGGAAAAATCATGAGAAGAATTTTAAGAAAAATTGCAGAAAATGATTATGCAGAGCTGGGAGACACTTCAACTTTAGCAGAGCCTGGAGTTGTGGATGATTTGATTTCTAATAGAATTCAATAAAACTTTTAGCTCATAGAGTCGAATAATGAATGCACTACTTTACTTTGTTGTGCTTTTGGCATGGGGTTCTTCATGGTTTGCAATTAGTTTTCAGTTGGGAGATGTTGCGCCACAAGTTTCAATAGTTTGGCGTTTTTTATTGGCATCATTTCTACTTTTTTTGTGGTGTTATTTTCAAGGATTACGACTTTCATTTCCATGGCGAGACCACGCAAGCTGGATATTGTTAGGTTTTTTTCTCTTTTGTATTAACTATATTTGCGCATACTTTGGGACCTTTTATTTGGCTTCTGGGTTAGTCTGTCTTATTTTTTCAACTCTTACTTTATTTACTGTATTTAATGGCTTTGTTTTTTTTAAAAAACCAATTAGATTTCCTATTTTGATTGGTGCAACAGTCGGTATTGCAGGACTTTCAATAATTTTTTCAAATGAAATTAGTAATACTGAATGGTCTTTAAATTCGGATGTAATCAAAGGCTTTCTTTGGATGATTCTTGCAACTTTTTTTGCCTCCATTGGAATGCTGTTATCAGGGCAATTTCAGGCTCGCAAAATGCCCTTGGTCCAAAGCAATGCTTTTAGTATGCTATATGGCTCGGTTATCTTAACTTTATATATTAGTATTAGTGATCTCAGTTTCAGTTTTAATACAAGTTATAGTTATGTTCTATCACTTTTTTATCTTGCAGTTGTTGCATCAGTTATTGGTTTTGGTTTTTATCTCAAACTTGTAGGAAATATTGGAGCTGATAAGGCCTCATACGTTAATATTTTTACCCCAACCATAGCGTTGTTTTTATCAACCCTATTTGAAAACTATCAGTGGAGTTGGGTAGGTTTAATAGGAGTATTATTTATAATTATTGGCAATGTCATAGTCTTATATGCAAAGCCATTAAATTAGTTTTATGTTTAAATTAAACCAAATTGAATAGATTGATAGATAGATGGATGTAAAAACTGCTTTATTACAAAGAAAATCTACAAGAGCTTTTTTAGATAAAGAGGTATCGATCGATATCATAAACAAAATCATTGAGCAATCAAAAACAGCTCCATCGGGTGTTAATACCCAACCATGGCAGATTGCTGTAATTACAGGAGATAGCAAGACAAATCTCTGCAACAAGTTTGAGAAAGCTTTTCGAGATGGTCAAAAAGGTTTAATGGATTACAAGTATTACCCTGTCGAGTGGAAAGATCAGTACAAGGAAAGAAGAAGAGAGTGTGGTTTGTTGCTTTATTCAACGCTAAAAATTAGGCGTGAGGATAAGCAAAAACAAATAAATCAATGGGCTTTAAATTATCAAGCATTTAATGCCCCAGTAATTCTTCTATTTTTTATTGACAAAACAATGGAAAAAGGCTCATTTATGGACTACGGAATGTTCATTCAATCCATCATGCTGTCAGCAGTTGAATATGGTTTATCTACATGCCCTCAGGCAGCACTTGGAGAGTATCCTGAAATAGTTCGACAGGAGTTTCCAGAATATAAAGACAAACTTGTACTTTGCGGATTAGCATTGGGATATGAAGATAAAGAACATATAGTCAACTCTTACAGAACAACAAGAGAGGGTTTAGAAAGTTTTGTTAATTACTATGACTAAGAAAGGTTATTTAGAGTTGCTCCTTTAAAAGTTCAAACTCAAATTGACTTAACTCAAGCTCGATAAGTGTATTTTCTAATTTTTCACGTAATAGCTTTATTTCCTGCTCACCAGCGGTAATTGTAGAGTCACTTAGAATTAATTTAGATTCTAATTCATCATATTTCTGTTGAATTAAATTTTTTTCATCTTCAAGAACCTGTACCTTACTGGATGATAGAATCAGTTTTTTATTGCTTTTTTTAAGATTATCAAGTGAATTGACCAGCTGTGCATCAAGATCATCCAGTTGCATTTTAAGGTTTGAAAGATCAGTCTTATATTGTTCAATTTCATCTGAGTTATCAACCCTAATGAAGACGGACTCAGGTGCTTCTATGTTTGATTGATGATAGGAATAGCCAAGAAAAAAAGCTAGGACAATTGAAATTAAATAGAAGGCGATTTTCAGATTCATTTCATTTAAATTTCAAAAAATTATTCACTATTCCTTAATCCATTTGGCTACATCTTTGGCGTAATAAGTCAATATAGCATCAGCGCCAGCTCGTTTAAAGCATAGAAGAGTTTCAAGAACACTAGATTTTTCATCAATCCATTCATTTTGACTAGCAGCCTTTAGCATAGCATATTCACCGCTAACATGATAGGCAAAAGTTGGCACACCAAAAACTTGTTTAACGTTTGAGATAATATCAAGATAGGGTAGTCCAGGTTTTATCATAACCATATCTGCACCCTCATTGATATCAATTTCAACTTCTCTGATAGCTTCATTTGAATTTCCTGGATCCATTTGATAGGTCTTTTTATCTGATTTTCCAAGGTTGCCTGATGAGCCAACTGCTTCTCTAAATGGGCCGTAAAACGAAGAAGCATATTTTGCAGAATAAGCGAGTATGTTTGTATGTATAAATCCAGACTCTTCTAAGGCGTTCCTTATAGCACCAATTCTTCCATCCATCATGTCAGATGGGGCTACAATGTCTGCACCTGCCTCAGCAAGAGAAATGGCTTGCTTAATGAGAACATCAACTGTTTCGTCATTCAGGACGTACCCTTTCGAGTCGATTAAACCATCCTGACCATGACTAGTAAATGGGTCAAGCGCAACATCGGTAATCACTGCAAGATCAGGAAAACTTCTTTTTAGAGCTCTAACTGCTCTCTGAACAAGACCATCAGGATTATAAGACTCCTCTGCATCCTCAGTTTTTTTATCAGAACTGATGACAGGAAACAGAGCTATTGCTTGTATTTTTAAATCAATAATTTCTTTTGCATCAATTAGCAGTTGGTCAATACTGAGTCTCTCTATTCCAGGCATAGATTCAATTTTTTCCTTCTTATTTTCTCCTTCAATAATAAACAAAGGGTAAATTAAATCACTAGTGCTCAAAGAGTTTTCTCGAACTAAAGAACGATTAAATTTTTGTTTTCTCAATCTTCTTGGTCGATGAGTTAAAATGGACATTTTGATTCCTAAAGTAACAATAACCAAATTATACAATAATGAAGCAATCATCCGAAACACTTACAAGTCTATCAAGCGTTAACAAGGCTTTTATAGAGCCTTTTCCAAATTCAACAAAAGTTTATGCCAAAGGTTCGAGGGACGATATTATGGTTCCGATGAGACAAATAAAGCTCACCGATACTATTGGTGATCTTGCTGAAAAAAATGATCCAGTCCATGTTTATGATACGTCGGGCCCTTATACCGATCCAAATAAGACAATTAGCTACAGGAAAGGGATTGATTCGATACGCAGCAATTGGATTGAGGAGAGAGCGGATACTGAAGTGCTTGATGGAGTCAGCTCTAAGTTTTCCAATGAAAGGCTTAATAATAAAGATCTTGATGAACTTAGGTTTGAGCATTTGAGAGCACCAAGAAAGGCAAAAACTGGAAAAAATGTTACACAGATGCACTATGCAAAGAAAGGCATCATTACCCCTGAAATGGAATATATTGCAATACGTGAAAACTGTTTTTTGCAAGAATACAAAGACCAAATTGGACAACACCAAGGCGAAAGCTTTGGCGCTGCAACTCCAAAGATAATTACCCCAGAATTTGTTAGAGATGAGGTGGCACGCGGGCGTGCAGTAATTCCAAATAATATCAACCACCCTGAAACAGAGCCAATGATTATTGGTAGAAATTTTCTCGTCAAGATTAATGGCAATATTGGCAATTCAGCGCTCGGATCTTCAATCGATGAAGAGGTAGGAAAAATGGTTTGGGGTGTTCGCTGGGGTGCTGATACAATTATGGACCTTTCAACTGGTAAAAATATTCACGAAACAAGAGAGTGGATTATTCGTAATTCTCCAGTCCCTGTTGGAACTGTGCCTATCTACCAGGCACTTGAAAAGGTCAAAGGTATAGCTGAGGACTTAACCTGGGAGATTTTTAGAGACACCTTGATTGAACAGGCTGAGCAAGGAGTGGATTACTTTACAATCCACGCTGGAGTTAGACTTAAGTATGTTCCATTGACGATGGATAGGGTGACTGGAATTGTTTCAAGAGGTGGCTCAATTATGGCGAAATGGTGTCTTGCTCACCACACAGAAAGTTTTCTTTATACTCACTTTGAGGATATTTGTGAAATCATGAAAGCTTATGATGTGACCTTTTCGCTCGGAGATGGATTAAGACCTGGTTCAATTGCAGATGCTAACGATGCAGCTCAGTATGGAGAACTTGAGACGTTAGGCGAGCTCACAAAAATTGCATGGAAGCATGATGTTCAAACTTTTATAGAAGGCCCTGGACATGTTCCTATGCATATGATTAAAGACAACATGGAAAAGCAGCTTAAAGAGTGCGGTGAAGCCCCTTTCTATACTCTAGGCCCACTTACTACCGATATTGCACCTGGTTACGATCATATTACATCGGCAATTGGTGCAGCCCAAATAGGATGGTACGGCTGCGCGATGCTATGTTATGTGACTCCAAAAGAGCACCTTGGTCTTCCTAATCAAGACGATGTTAAAACTGGAATTATTTCTTACAAAATTGCGGCACATGCAGCTGATTTAGCCAAAGGCCACCCTGGAGCTCAGATTAGAGATAATGCACTTTCAAAAGCACGATTTGAGTTTAGGTGGGAGGATCAATTTAACCTTGCACTTGACCCGGATACTGCAAGAAGTTTTCATGATGAGACGCTTCCAAAACAAGCCGCAAAGACAGCACACTTTTGTTCAATGTGCGGACCTAAATTCTGTTCAATGAAAATTTCTCAGGATATTAAAGGGCTGGAGAGTGATGAAATTGATAAGATTCAGGAAATTCAATTAGAGATGGATAAAAAATCTGAAGAATTTCTAAAGAATGACAGTGAAATTTACCTCAAGGAGGGCGCTTAAACCCTTATTTAGGGTTTGAAATGAGGTGAAATAGCTTCAAGCACCTTATTAACTGTGCCTCGATTTTTCTCGAAGGTTTGTTTAGCATTCTTGCCAAGCTGCTCTCTTCTAGATTTACTCAATAAAAGTTTAGAAATAGTGTTCATTAATTCATCAGAACTATTGACTTGAATAGCTCCATCATTGTCTAATAGTTTTTTTGAAATCTCTTCAAAGTTATAGACACTATTGCCAAAAATAACTGGCTTTGATAATGAAGCAGGCTCGAGCATGTTTTGACTTCCATTATCAGTCAGACTGCCACCAATAAAAGCAATATCGCAAATAGAGTAATACGCCATCATTTCCCCCATACTATCACCAATAAGTATGTCCGTATTACTACTACAATCCTCCTCATTTGATCTTCTTTTGACATTAAGTCCACTTTGCTTTGCAAACTTGTGAACCTGTTCAAATCTTTCAGGGTGCCTTGGAACAATAATCAATAGCGAATCAATAATATTTTTAAACTTAAGAAAGCTATCAATGATTAATTCTTCTTCACCATCCCTTGTACTTGCAAAGACCACACTAGACCTATCTCTAATCATATTTTTAAGAGTATTGACAGTTCTATGATTAATTGGGTCATTACTATCAAACTTAAGACTACCAGTTTCTATAATTTTTTCTTTATTAATGCCCAAAGAAATAAAGCGTTCTAATGAATAAGTATTTTGTGCACAAATTATGCTAAGTCTATTCAGTGTTTTTTTGACTAATCTAGGAGAAAAGCTTTGATATTTGTCATATGATTTTTCAGATAGTCGAGCATTAACAAGGACCACAGGGATGTGTTTAGTTTTAAGGACGTAAATTAGATTTGGCCAAATTTCAGTCTCCATCAAAATACATATTTCTGGATTAATTTTTTTTAGGAAAGATTTAATAATTTGAACTACATCAAAAGGAAAAAAACAGTGAATTACTTTGTTTTTATAATGATTCTTAACTGCGACTGCACCAGTCATAGTTGTAGTTGAAATGACAATTTTATGATTAGGATATAGGTTAAATAATTTATCTATCAAAGGCTTGGAGGCATTAAACTCTCCTACAGAAACACAGTGCATCCAAATTATTTTTTCTGGTATTTTTTTAACGATTCCTAACTGGTTCTTTAACTTATCTCTCCAAGATTGATCATGCTTATCTTTTAAAAGCAACTTAGCTATCGCAAAGGGGATACTGAGCCAAATAATTAAAGAGTACAGAAATCTATTCATTGAGAGATTTGACTAGTAAGTAGTTAATCATATTCATTTAATTCATTATAAATTTTAGATTTTATGCCGTACTCATATAATAGACATCCTTCAAATCTCTTCTAAAGGGCTTATGAAAGGCAAAAAAGGTATAATAGTTGGCTGATATTATAGCTTTATCATATAACTTTCATCACATCTATTTTTATTAGACTGATTCATTATTGTGATCTTAGTTAGTAATTTTATATATAACTTAAAAAAATATGAAATTTGTCGATTCGGCGAGTGTTGTTGTTGAGGCTGGAAATGGCGGCGCAGGTTGTCTAAGTTTTCGCCGAGAAAAATATATTCCAGACGGAGGTCCAGACGGAGGAGATGGTGGAGATGGGGGCAGTGTCTACTTTCAAGGCCAGGAAGGGCTTAACACGCTTAGTGAGTTTCGATATAACCGTTTATATAGGGCTAAGAATGGTCAGCCCGGAATGGGTAGGGATCGAAGAGGAAAATCTGCTGACGATCTCTATGTTGAGGTACCTTTAGGAACGAAGATTATCGATCTTGCAACTGATGAATTAATTGGTGAGATTACACTTCATGAACAAATTTTACTGGTTGCAAAAGGTGGTTTTCATGGGCTAGGAAATGCCAGATTTAAATCCTCAGTGAATCGTGCACCAAGACAAACGTCCCCAGGCACCCCTGGAGAGTCAAGGGAGGTTGCATTAGAACTAAATATCATGGCTGATGTAGGACTTTTAGGTATGCCTAATGCTGGTAAATCAAGTCTGATAAGGCAAATATCTGGTGCTCGGCCAAAAGTTGCTGACTATCCATTTACAACACTTCATCCAAGCCTTGGAGTTGTTAAAGCAGGAAGTAATTATTTTGTGATGGCAGATATCCCAGGTTTAATAGAAAAAGCGAGTGAAGGAGTTGGCCTTGGATTCGAGTTTCTTAAACACCTTTCAAGGGCTAGAGTTTTATTACATGTCGTTGATATTTTGCCATCTGACGGCTCTGACCCTGTTAATAATTATTTGAGTATAGAATCTGAATTAAAAAAATTTGATGACGAACTTTTTAAAAAACCAAGATTAGTTGCTATCAATAAAATAGACCTTATAGAGGACAAAGAAAGAGACAAAACCATTAAAGATTTTCTTAAAAAGGTCAAATACAAGGGAAATGCGTTTAACATATCTGCATTAAATGGAATGGGCTGCAAATCACTTGTTTTTGGTTTGTATGACTTAATAGAGCAAAAAAATGAAAAATAAGTGTTGGGTTGTTAAAATTGGGTCAGCCCTTTTAACGAATAATGGCAAAGGAATTGATAAAGGTCTAATCTCTCAGTGGGTAGAGCAGATTGTGGAGTTAAAATCATACCAAATTGATATAGTGTTGGTCTCAAGTGGGTCCATTGTCGAGGGTATGAAAAGATTAGGATGGAACGACAAACCCAGTGATATTCATAAGCTTCAGGCAGCAGCTGCAGTTGGCCAAATGGGACTCGTTCAAGCCTATGAGTATTTGTTTGCAAAGCATAATATTCACACTGCCCAAGTGTTACTGACAAGAGATAACCTCTTAAATTCCAAACACTTTGAAAATATTTCAGCCACTCTAACCAACCTTCTTAAGTTTGGCACTGTTCCTGTCATTAACGAAAATGACACTGTTGCTACTGAAGAGATTAAGTTTGGAGATAATGATACATTAGCAGCCTTAGTCGCCAATTTTTTAGAGGCTGAAAAACTTATCATATTGACCGATCAGCACGGTGTTTTTGATGATGACCCTAGAAAAAATACTGACGCAAACTTAATTAAAAAAATACATTTTAATGATGAGAAATTAGAAAAGGTTGCAGGAAAAACGGGCGGTCTGCATGGTTCTGGTGGAATGTACTCTAAAGTTATGGCTGCAAAACAGGCGGCAAAGTCTCAAACTACTTCTAATATAGCTTGGGGTCGAGAAAAAGAGGTTTTAACTAGAATTTATCAAGGCGAATATTTAGGGACACTAATTCATTGTTAGCATATATTGGTTTAGGGTCAAACTTACAAAATCCAAGGCAGCAAATAGACAATGCCCTTGCGGCTCTAGATGAGTCTGATCAAATAGAAGTGATAAAGATTTCAAGTTTTTATGAATCGAAGCCGCTACTTGATATGCCTGGACCCAATTATATTAATGCAGTATGTAAAATAAATACTAACCTCAGTCCTATTGATTTATTGGATGTTTGTCAACAAATAGAGCACAATCAAAAGAGAGTTAGAAAAGTAAAATGGGGTTCAAGGACAATTGATTTGGATATACTTCTCTATGAGCAACAAGTTATTTCTAGTGATCGATTATCTATTCCACATCCCGAGATGATTGATAGGGCTTTTGTTATGGTTCCTTTAAATGAGATTGATAAAGAAATTGAAATCCCTTTGTTGGGGCCAGTAAAAAAAATAATGAGCAGAGTTAACAAGCTTGATGTCAAAAAAATATGAAGCATTCAGAGTTAAATTTATTTAAAGAAAAGGGTGAAAAGATTACCTGCTTAACTGCCTATGATGCTTCTATGGCTAAACTTCTTGATGACGCAGGAATAGATTCTATTCTGATTGGCGATTCTCTTGGGATGGTTATACATGGAGGTGAGAATACAAGATCAGTTTCTATGCAGGATATGTTGTACCATACCCCTATTGTTGCGAAATCTTGTCAGAATGCTTTAGTGATAGCTGATATGCCATTTAATAGCTACAACAACCCTCATGACGCTCTAATTAATGCAAGAGCGTTGACAGATAATGGTGCAAGAATGGTTAAGCTAGAAGGAGGCATTGAGCACTCTGAAGTTATTAAAACTTTAATTGCAAGCAATATTAATGTTTGTGGTCATCTAGGTCTTCAGCCGCAGCTAGTTGTTCATTCTGGAGACTATAGAGTTCAGGGTAGAGACGCCAATTCAGCACAATCCATTATTGATAATGCAGTTCTTCTAGAGTCTTTAGGGGTTACTATGTTAGTTCTCGAATGTATTCCTAGTGATCTCGCTAAGATAGTGAGCGAAAAAATTAGAATACCGACTATTGGAATAGGTGCAGGAAGAGACTGCAATGGACAAGTTCTAGTCTCTTTCGATATGTTAGGGATTACTTCTGGAAAACAACCAAGATTTGTTCGAAATTTTTTAAAAACTCAAAACTCTATTTCTGAAGCAGTAAAATCATATATTTTGGAGGTAAAAGCAGGGACTTTTCCTTCTGAAAGTGAGAGCTATTGATGCAAATTTTTAAAAAGAAGAGTGATCTTGAGCTCTTTTTAGATACTGCCCGAGAAACAAATAATCATATTGCCCTTGTTCCAACGATGGGAGGACTCCATGATGGACACCTGTCATTGGTAGAAAAGGCAAAAAATCTTGCTGAAATTGTTGTTGTAAGTATTTTCGTTAACCCGACTCAGTTTGCCAGAGGCGAGGATTTTGATGATTATCCAAACACTATTGATGATGATAAATTGCTCTTGAAGTCAATAAATGTAGACGCTTTGTTTCTTCCTGATAGAGATGAAATTTACCCTGATGGAACTGTTTCTGATTACAAGGTTGGCCGCATTGGTCAAATCCTATGTGGTGCTTTTAGACCGACACATTTTGATGGCGTTGCTCAAGTTGTAAAACGTTTCTTTGAAATTGTTAAACCTAGTTATGCTGTTTTTGGTGAAAAAGATTTTCAACAGCTCTTAATTATCAAATCACTAGTCAAGAATCTTGATTTGGATATAAAAATTGAATCAATGTCCACTAAAAGAGAAAATGACGGCTTAGCAATGAGCACTAGAAATCAGTATTTAAGTGATACGGATAGAAAAAAGGCGCCAAAGTTCTATTCAGTGCTGTGTAATGCAAAAGAATTAATTCAGACTGGAAATTCTATTTTGGTTTCTAAAGAAAGCGCCATTAGTGAATTAAAAAAAGACTTCGAAGTGGAGTATTTAGAAGTTTTAGATGCGAATAACCTTACACAAATCGAGACTAAAACCTCAGAAATTATTATAATATCAGCAATTAGGTTTGGCGGAACTCGCCTAATCGATAATCTTGTATTTCGGAGAAAGGATGTTTAGTATTACAGAAGAAGCAGAGATCTATGTTGCGGATCTTTTTGAACAGCAGGATGAAAAAGATCTTGGTTTGAAGGTTGATGTTGAAAAAGCTGGAACTCCAGTTGCAACAGTAACCTTTAACTTTTGTATCAAGAGTGACCTTCCTGAGGGCTACCAAGAGTTTCCATATGTCGGCTTTAGTGCCTTTATTGATGAATCAAATAATGAATATCTACGTGACTCTCATGTGGCATTAAAGGTTGATGGAACCAATAAAAAATTGACGATTACAGCTCCTAACGCAAAAGGAGAGGCGCCCAAGGATGATGCCCCTCTAGAGGAAAAAGTTCTTTTTACTATTGTCACAGAAGTTAATCCTAATCTGGCGTCGCATGGCGGTTTTGTTGATCTGGTTGAAATCACAAAGAAAAACGAAGTAGTTCTTAATTTTGGAGGCGGTTGTCAGGGATGCAGTTCCGTTAACCTGACACTTAAAGATGGAGTGGAAAAACAGCTTAAAGCATTGTATCCAGAGATTACCGCTGTTCTTGATTCCACAGACCACTCTTACAAAGAAAACGCTTACATGTAGTGATTTAGCATATTGGTGCTACTATTAATAAAGGGGATAAATGGAAAATATCAGAGTTTACTCCCATTCTGCATGTCTTTCAAAAGAAAATGGTGAAGGGCATCCTGAAAGAAAAG
>CAZEAO010000025.1:0-14235 GCA_964510245.1 uncultured Piscirickettsiaceae bacterium
AACACAATAAAAGTATGGCTATATGTTGATTGAAGTTGGGCATTTTGCACTTGTTTTAGCACTGATTATTTCTCTAGTTTTGATTGTGGTTCCATCAGTTGGGCTTTATCAGAATAAAGACTCTCTTGCTCAACTTGCAAAGCCATTAGTTTGGGCCCAGAGCTTCTGGATTGCTGTAGCGTTCTTTGTATTGATGATTGCATTTTTAACGAATGATTTTTCAGTTAAATATGTTGCAGAGAATTCTAATACTCAGCTTCCAGTTTTATATAAAGCTTCAGCCGTATGGGGTTCACACGAAGGATCTCTACTGTTATGGGTTTTTGTACTATCTCTATGGACTGTTGCTGTTTCAATTTTTTCAAAACGAATTCCATCAGATTTAATTAATCAGACTCTAATCGTTCTGGGAGCTATTAGCATCGGTTTTTTACTGTTTCTGCTTTTTACTTCTAATCCTTTTGAACGTCTAATGATTCCGCCGCCAGAGGGTCGTGAGCTTAACCCTCTACTTCAAGACTTTGGTCTGGTGGTTCATCCACCTATGCTTTATATGGGCTATGTTGGTTTGGCTATTCCATTCGCTTTTGTATTGTCTGCACTCATCAGAGGTCAGCTCGATAGTACTTGGATTAGGTGGACTAGGCCTTGGGCACTAATATCTTGGTCGTTTTTGACTATTGGTATAACGCTTGGTAGTTGGTGGGCTTATTACGAGCTTGGCTGGGGAGGCTGGTGGTTTTGGGATCCAGTTGAAAATGCCTCATTCATGCCTTGGCTAATTGCAACAGCTCTTGTTCATTCCTTGAGTGTGAGTGAAAAGCGCGGGGCATTTAAGCAGTGGACTGTATTGCTTGCTATTGGAGGTTTTTCGTTAAGCCTACTTGGAACATTTTTGGTGCGCTCCGGAGTCTTGACTTCGGTTCATGCATTTGCCACTGATCCAAGAAGAGGTTTATTTATTCTAATCTTTTTATTTGTTGTGATTGGAGGCTCATTGGTTCTATATGCTTGGCGTGCTAGCTTATTAAAGCACAGTAATCCTTTTTCATTGATTTCCAGAGAGACAGGACTACTTATCAATAATATTTTGCTAGTCACAGCCATGTTAAGTGTTTTTTTGGGGACACTTTATCCGCTCATCCTAGATTCACTCAACCTTGGAAAAATATCAGTTGGTGCTCCTTATTTCAATGCAGTTTTCGTTCCAGTTATGATCCCTGGCATTCTTGCGCTTGCAGTTTTTCCATATGTGCGCTGGAAGAAAGATTCATTATCTAGAGTTTTCAATTTGTTAAAGTTTGAGTGGATTTGTATTGTTTTGTTAACCTTACTTTCATGGGTATTTATTACTGACAATTTTTATGTTCTAGTGGCCATTGGACTATTTATTTGGGTTGTTAACCATGTCATGGTTTTATTCTTTAAGAGATTAAGAGCAAAGTCCAAAGTTTCTATGTCATTCGTTGGAATGATTATTGCGCATCTTGGGATTGCTGTTTTCGTTCTTGGAGCTACTGTGACTACTCAGCTAGGAATTGAAAAAGATATCAAAATGAATATTGGAGAAACACAAACGATTGCTGGATATGATTTTGTGTTTAATGGTATAAGCCCTCATTCTAAAGATAATTATTCAGGATTCATTGGAGATATTAGTGTATTTAGAGATAACAAGAAAGTAACTCAGCTCAGTCCTGAGAAGCGTTTATACCAAACTGGAATGCCAATGACTGAGGCTTCAATTGATCCTTCAATCACACGAGATCTTTATGTAGCATTAGGTGAGGCCTTGGATGGCGGTGCATGGAGCGTTAGAATCTATTATAAGCCACTGGTGCTCTGGATATGGCTTGGTGGGCTAATGATTGCTTTTGGTGCTCTCATTGCAGCAATCGATCGACGATATATTATGAGGCCGAAACAATGATTTTTGCTTGGCAATTTGTAATCATGCTGATTTTGACAAGCCTGTTCCTTGCATGGTTTCTTTATAGACCAATAAAGCGAGGTTTAACTGATGATGATTCTAATATTGCAATCAATAAACAAAAGAAGGACGAGTTAGCAATTGATATGAATCAAGGGCTGATTGATCATGAACAAGTTAAGGTTGCTGAATCAGAAATCATTAATACTCTTGCTAGTGAATTAAAGAATAATAATAGAGAAAGCATTGCCATTAGACCAATGTCTTGGTCAATCACATTATTTATATTTGTTGGTGTTTTGTCTTTTACTATTTATTCCCAACTCTCCCCAAAGACACTTCCTAGTGACCAATCGTTATCTCAATCAATGAGCATGAATGACAGTATTAATAAGCTCCAAACTTTTCTGGAAGATAATCCAGATGATTTCCAGGCATTAAAAATGATGGGTTTAGCACAGATTGGTGTCGGCAATGTTGATGAATCAATTAAATCTTTTGAGAGTGCATATTCAATTAATCCAAATGATATTGACTTATTGCTTCAATATGCGAGTGCTATTGCAGCAAACCAAGATGGCCAATTTGATGGAAAGTCTAAGGTTTTGATTGATGAAGCATTTAGTCTGGATCCGCAATCGATACAAGTCTTATATTTTTCGGGCATTGTTGCAGCGCATGATGAAAATCTTGATGGCGCTATCGAGTTTTGGCAGAAAGCTCTCTACCTTATGCCTGAAGATCATCCTAAAAGAAACATAATCGAAGAGGCTCTGGATACCATATTAAATTTACAAGTAAAATAGATACTATGAGTAAAACACTAGAACTAGCAAAATCTCTTATAAGTAAAGCTTCAGTCACACCTGATGATCAAGGTTGTCAGTCAATCATGATTGAACGACTAAAAAAAATTGGCTTTGAAATACATCCTCTTAGGTTTGGAGATGTTGATAATTTCTGGGCTAAACATGGCAATAGTGGGCCTGTTTTTGCTTTTGCAGGTCACACTGACGTTGTTCCTGCTGGAAATGAAAATGCTTGGAATACGGAACCTTTTGAGCCGACTATTAAGGACGGTTATTTGTATGGTCGTGGTGCAGCTGATATGAAGGGTGGTCTAGCGTCTATGGTGACGGCAACCGAAAACTTTATTAACGAAAACCCTAATCATAATGGCACTATTGCATTCTTGATTACATCTGATGAAGAAGGAGTCGCCATTAATGGAACAGTTAAAGTGATGGATTATCTGGATGATAGTAATCAAAAAATTGATTATTGTTTGATTGGTGAACCTTCGTCAACTGCTGTGACTGGTGATGTTATGAAAAATGGAAGAAGAGGATCATTAAATGGAGAGATAATTGTAAAGGGTAAGCAAGGGCATGTTGCATATCCTCATTTAGCTGAAAATCCTATTCATCTTATCACTCCAGTGCTAAATGATCTTTGTAATCAAGAGTGGGACAATGGTAATGATTATTTCCCAGCAACTTCATTTCAAATCTCCAATATACATTCGGGCGATGGAGTGACAAATGTCATACCTGGTGAAGCTAAAGTCCTGTTTAATTTTAGGTATTCTACTGAAACAACAAAAGAAGAATTAAAGAGTAAAGTCCATGAAATTTTGGATGCCCATAATCTTAACTATTCTGTTGATTGGTTTCATACTGGCTATCCATTTTTGACACCTAAAGGCGAATTAGTATCTGCTTGTGTTAGTGCAGTTAAAAAAATTAAAGGGATTACTCCTGAACTTTCTACATCTGGCGGGACTTCTGATGGAAGATTTATAGCCGAAGAAGGTACCCAGGTTATAGAACTTGGGCCAGTGAATGCAACGATTCATCAAGTTAATGAATCTGTATTAGTCCAAGATCTTGAAGATCTTAGTAAAATTTATTATGAAGTTCTATCAAAAATACTTGCATAGTAAAGGCACTAAATGAAATTCGATATCATTACACTCTTTCCTGAAATGTTCTCAGCAATTAAAGAGGAAGGTGTCATTTCAAGAGCGTTGAAGAATTCAACAATATCCATTAGAGAGTGGCAGCTTAGAGATTTTAGTACTAATAAATACAAAAATGTTGACGATAAACCTTATGGTGGTGGACCTGGTATGGTGATGCAGGTCAAGCCGATAAGAGATTGTCTGAAGAAAATAAAGGAACAAGAGCCTGAGGCTAAGGTTATTTATTTGTCACCTCAAGGAGAGCCACTAAACCAAAAATTGGTTGAAAAACTCTCAAAATACAAGTCTTTAACACTACTTTGTGGTCGCTATGAAGGAGTTGATGAAAGAATTATTGAAAATGATATTGATTATGAGGTTTCAATAGGTGATTACGTTATAAGTGGAGGCGAGCTTGCCGCAATGGTCTTGATTGATAGTGTTAGTAGACTTATTGCTGGAGTACTAGGAAACAAAGAATCACTCGATGACTCATTTTCAAATAACTTGCTTGACCATCCACACTATACAAGACCAGTGATTATTGATGGAGATTCAGTTCCTGATGTTTTATTGAGCGGAAATCAAGCTAAAATTGACGCTTGGCGTCAGGAGCAAGCTATCAAGAAAACAAAGCAGAAAAGGCCTGATATTTTATCCAGATAGTTGCTCGATTAAAACCATCTCTTGAATTGTTATTGTACGGCCAATCGTATATAATTTTATATACACTTTGAATAAACATCTTTATGAAAATTAAACACTCCTTTACAGGGTCAAATGTTGCATTAATAACTCCTATGTTTGATGATGGATCTGTAGATTATGAGTCACTCAATAATCTCATTGATTTCCATATCGATTCAGGAACGAGTTCCATTATTTCAGTAGGAACTACAGGCGAATCTGCAACAGTAGGGGTTAAGGAGCATCTCAAGATAATTGAACAAACAATTAAATATGCAGATAGACGTATTCCAATTATTGCTGGTACAGGGGCGAATTCAACTTCTGAAGCTGTTGAGCTGACTCAGGAAGCTAAAAAACTTGGCGCTGATGCATGTCTTCTCGTTACTCCTTATTACAATAAACCGACTCAGGAAGGTCTATATCAACATTTTAAACTCATTGCAGAAAGTGTTGATATTGATCAGATTTTATATAATGTTCCTGGTAGAACTGCGGTCGATATGTTGGTAGAGACAACAGCTAGATTATCTGAAATACCAAACATTATTGGAATTAAAGATGCCACAGGTGATTTATCAGTCATTAAAGAACTAGTCAAGCAATGTCCCAAAGATTTTTTACTTCTGACAGGGGATGATGGTACTGCTATTGACTTCCTCCTATTGGGTGGTCACGGAGGGATTTCTGTGACAGCAAATGTTGCACCTAAAGAGCTTCAACAAGCCTATTTAGCAGCAATTTCTGGGAATACTGAGTTAGCAAAAGAAGCTAATAAAGAGCTTTCCAATCTACATAAGAATTTGTTTGTTGAAGCTAATCCAATACCAGTTAAATGGGCTCTACATAAAATGGGAATGTGTTCAAAAGGCATAAGACTACCACTACTTGAACTATCTAATAAATACAGGTCAATTATTGAAAATGATTTAAAGGAATTAAACCTGTTATGAAAATTGTAAATTATCTTAGCATTTTATTAATTAGTTTTACATTAGCTAGTTGTTCCAAAATTGCCGACCCAGTCAAAAAAATTGGTTTAGGCAGTAGAAATATAAATTATCAAGCTGATGAAAAAGTCGATTCTCTTGTAATTCCTCCAGACCTTACTGCACCAGATACTCAAGGATCATTTACAGAAGTTGAAGAGATGGTTGATGACACTCAGGTTGTCCAAAGAGTTCAAAATGTTGAAATTAAGAGAGATAAATATCGTCGCTGGCTTTTAGTTGACCTTCCTCCAAGTGAGGTTTGGGTTTTATCAAAAGAATTTTTTCGCTCTTATGGATTTAAAATAGAAAAAGAAAATCAAAAAATAGGCGTCCTAGAGACCGACTACCTCGAAATAGAGACAAAAGTTCCAGATAAATCATTAGGTGCGATTCGTGCTGCCCTTTCAAAAGCTTTAAAGACTCAATACGGCCTACCTATTGCCGATAAATATAGAGTTCGTATAGAACCCACAGAAAATCCAATGGAGTCTGAAGTCTACTTGACATTAAGTTCAATTGGAGAGGTTGTGAGTGGAGCAATGAGAGTGTGGCAAACAAGAGATAAAGATGTTGAGTTAGAAACTGAAATGCTTCTAAAGTTGATGGTTTTTCTAGGAGATGATAGTTCGGAAGCAATCACTAAGATTCAGTCAAATAATGCCCAGAGCGATGTTAATGTTTCTGTAGTATTGTCCGAAACAGGTTATGCAACCCTACTTTTTCCATTTGATAAACAAGAATCATGGAAGCTTCTTGGATGGGCATTGGATGAGCTGAGCGTTGATATTGATGATCGTGATCAAATTGAAGGTAGTTACTATATTAATGTAACTCCAAATAAAGGATTTTTCTCTAAATTGCTTGCTACAGCTTCAATTACCAAAACTTATCAGCTGATTTTAAAGGAAGATGCCAATTCTCAAACACGAGTAATATTTGTTGACCTTGGTGAAGAGAATGATGAGAAAACGATTAGCTATAGCGCAGAACTCTTTGATCAAATTGCTTCAAAGTTTTAATCTTATTTTTATTCAAGCTAGATTTTTATAATCATGCTTACAGAAAAACAAATTCAAGATATTGCTGCTGAAATTATTTTAGTAAGCGATTTGTCTGATGAAGATTTACTTGAATTTTGTATTATTGCAAATCAACGATACCGAAGTGGTAGTCCTATCGTCACTGATGAAAATTATGACTTCATTTTCATTCTTGAACTCTCAAAAAGAATGCCAAATCACCCTTTTCTTAAGCATATTGAGGGTGAAAGTGAAGGGTTTTCAGAAGAAAAGATTAAGCTTCCAGAAAAAATGCTTTCAACCGATAAAGCTTACAGTTGGGGTGAAGTTGAAAAATGGCTCGAGAGAATTGCCAAGTATTCAGAAGAAATTAACATTGCTGTAGAAGAAATTCTGATTAAAGGAACTGCTAAGTTAGATGGTTTTGCTGGATACGATGATGGAAATAAACTCTATACTCGAGGTGACGGAAACAAGGGCAGCGATATAACAAGAGTATTTGATAGAGGTCTTGGTATTCTAAATGACAGCGAGAGAGGGCAAGGTCCTGGAGAGATTGTTGTAAAGAGAAGTTATTTTGAAAGTCATTTGAGTAGTCATTTTGAATATCCAAGAAACTTTCAAGCCAGTTTAATTAAAGAAAAAGAGCTAGATCAGTTTGCTAAAGATGCCATTAAAGTTAAAGCTGCTTTATTCGCTCCATTTAAGCAACTACCATTTTGGCAAGGTAGTATTGAAGAATTTAAAAATCAGTTCACTGAAATAGTTAATAATCTTGAGAGCGGTGTTGATTTTGATATCGATGGAGTTGTTTTTGAGATAGTCAATCCAGAATTAAAAACACATATGGGATCAAACCGTAAGTTCCATCGCTGGCAAATTGCTTACAAAGAGAATAAAGAAAAAGCCCAGGTTAAAGTTCTTTCAATTACCCCTCAAGTAGGAAGAACTGGTAAGATTACTCCAGTTGCTGAGCTAGAGCCCACTCAGTTAAGTGGAGCCACTATTTACAGAGCAACTGGCCACCATTATGGTTTAGTTAAACAGCAAGGGCTCGCCGCTGAAAGCGTGGTCGAGCTAACTCGAAGTGGAATGGTTATTCCCAAAATCAACAAGGTTTTAAAAAAGGCGAAAGTTGATATTCCAACTAATTGTCCTAGTTGCAGTTCTCAATTAATTTGGGATTCAGATTTTCTAATGTGTCCAAATATAAATTCTTGTCCAGACCAGGTTGTTGGCAAAATGATTTATTTCTTTCGAATCTTAGCAAACAATGATGGGTTTGGCCAAGCTACCATTCAAAAACTCTATGATGAAGGTATACGAAAGGTTAGTGAAATTTATCTTTTGACTAAAGATGAATTGATGTCTATGAGTTTTGGTGAGAAAACTTCAAAAAATCTTATTGATCAACTTAATAGATCTCGACAAGAAAGTATTGAGGATTGGCGGTTTTTAGCTGCTTTTGGAGTACAAAGGCTTGGAATGGGGAACTGTGAAAATTTATTAAAAAATTTTCCTATTGAAGAGATTTTTAATCTAACAGTTGAAGATATTTCAAATATAGATGGTTTCGCAGAATTAACTGCAGAGTTAATTTTTGATGGACTATTAAGCATTAAAGATCAATATCTAACTCTGATTAAAGATGGCTTTGATTTAGAAAAAACCCATATATATAATGAGGCAGATTTAAGTAATCATCCATTCCATAATAAAAAAATTGTATTTACTGGTGCCATGAGTCAATCTCGCTCAGAACTTGAAAAACAAGCAAAATCAATAGGAATCCTTATTGCAAAAAGTGTTAGCTCAAAAACTGATTATTTGATTATTGGTGATAATGTTGGTCAATCCAAAATGAATGATGCTAAAAAACATAGTGTTGAAATTTTGACAGAATCAGAATACTTAAAAAAACTGAATACTTAGATTTTTTTTATATATAATGTTGTCATCTTAATACCAATGTAGGTTTTAAGACAAGACATGGACGTTTATTTCGGCAATTGCCTAGATAAACGTTTTTTTTCGTCAGTTTAAAGATGAGCTGAACTTGGTATAGAAGCCCGCTACTTTCTTGAAGGTAGCGGGCTTCTTTGTTTATAACATTGGAGTAATAATATGAAAATGATAACAGCTTATATTCAGCCAAAAAGACTGGATAGTGTGAGACAAGTTCTTTCGGAAATTGATATTAATGGTGTTTCTGTTACTGAAGTAAAAGGATTTGGTAGACAAAAAGGTCACACTGAGCTCTATAGAGGCGCAGAGTTTGTGGTGGAGTTCCTTCCAAAAGTTAAATTAGAAATTGCGATTACCGATGAGCAGGTAGATGAAGTTATTGAAACCATTTGTTCATCATGCAAGATTAATGGTGGAAAGATTGGAGATGGCAAAATTTTTGTTTCAAGCCTTGATCAGGTTGTTCGTATTCGTACGGGTGAATCTGGTCCAGAGGCACTTTAGGAGTTAGACATGGAAAATCAAATATTAGAATTACAATACGCAATTGATACTTTTTACTTTTTAGTAATGGGAGCACTTGTTATGTGGATGGCTGCAGGCTTTTCAATGCTTGAAGCCGGATTAGTAAGGAGTAAAAATACGGCAGAAATATTAACTAAAAACATTGGTCTTTTTGCTATTGCGTGTACGATGTATATGATCTATGGTTATGACTTAATGTATGGTGGAGGAGCTTTTCTATCAGGGATTAGCGGTCAAGGAGAGACATATTCAAATGCCTCTGACTTTTACTTTCAGGTAGTCTTTGTAGCAACAGCAATGTCAATAGTTTCTGGTGCGGTTGCAGAGAGAATGAAGTTATTTTCTTTTTTTGCCTTTGCCGTAATTTTTACAACTATTATCTATCCTTTAGAAGGTTCTTGGACTTGGGGTGGAAATGATGTTTTTGGCCTTTATAATTTAGGTGATTTTGGTTTTTATGACTTTGCTGGATCAGGGATTGTTCATATGGCTGGTGCCGCTGCGGCAATCGCTGGTGTAATGATTCTTGGACCAAGAAAAGGTAAATATGATAAGGATGGTAATTCAAAGCCTATCTTAGGTGCAAACCTTCCTTTAGCCACATTAGGTACATTTATTTTATGGTTGGGTTGGTTTGGATTTAATGGTGGGTCAGTTTTAGCAATGGCGAGTAAAGAAAGTGCTGATGCGGTCGCAATGGTTTTTGTAAATACTAATGCTGCTGCTGCAGGTGGTGTCATTGCTGCGCTTGTTTTTGCTAAACTTTGGTTCGGTAAAGCAGATTTAACTATGACATTAAATGGTGCATTAGCAGGCCTTGTTGCAATTACAGCAGGACCAGATACGCCAAGTGCATTTGTGGCGTCGTTGATTGGTGCAGTGGGCGGAGTTATTGTCGTTCTATCAATAGTTTGGTTTGATCGAAAACTCAAAATTGATGACCCAGTGGGTGCTATTTCAGTACATGGTGTTGTTGGATTATGGGGGCTTTTGGCTGTACCTTTAACGAATGTAGATGTTTCATTTTCAGGTCAGATAGTTGGTGCTTTAACAATTTTTGTATGGGTGTTCGTTGCATCATTGTTAGTTTGGCTTGCACTTAAATCTCTAATCGGTATTCGTGTATCAGAAGAAGAAGAAGAGGATGGAGTAGACATATCTGAATGTGGAATGGAAGCTTATCCAGAATTTGTAACTAAATAAAACCCTATGGCATTAACCATTGTGGTTGATGCCATGCATTTTACAAATACAATCAAGAAAGACTAGGCTGGTGGTTTCTCTCCTAATTGACCACCAGCAATAGTTTTTTAATTTAAAACTAGTTATTAATTTACTTTGAACCAGTATTAAATTCTTTGCTTATCGGGTATATTATTGTGGTTCCAACAATGAATAACTTATGAAAAAAATAATGAATCAATCAGCTCTTAAAATTATCTTGGTGGATGAAAATATGGGGCGTTCAGCAATTTTAAGGCGTGCACTTCAAGATAAAGGGCATGAAGTTATTTGTCGTTTAGACGAAAGTGAAAATCTTGCTAATAGTAATGAAATTACGCACGCGGACGTCGTTATTGTTAATGCAGATATTCCTGACGAGGCAGTCTTTGCCAATTTAAGGGATGTAAATAAAACAAAGCCAAAGCCAATCGTAATGTTTACAGAAGCTTCAGAGGAGCACATGGCTGGAGCTGCAATTAAATCTGGAGTAAATGCATATATTGTTGATGGACTAGAAGAAAAAAGAGTTCAACCTATTATCGATGTAGCAATTGCTCGATTTAGAGAATTCCAGGCACTCAAAGATGAGTTAGACGCAACAAGAAGCCAGCTAGCTGAACGTAAATCAATTGAAAAAGCAAAAGGCCTTCTCATGAAGCACAAAAAAATTACTGAAGATGAGGCTTATCAGTCACTTAGAAAAATGGCGATGGATAAAAATAAAAGGATTTCAGAAGTTGCCGAAGGAATGATTAGTGCTTTTGAGTTGCTTGGCTAAGAAATTTTATTTTTTCTTCCTCAGGGCTTTTTCATCGTGGCCAGATACACCAAAGCGTCTTGCTAGTTCTGACTCAATCTCCTCAATTTGAATATCTTCATGACGAAGAAGTATTAAGAGGTGAAACCATAAGTCAGCTACTTCATGAATTACTTCATTTCTTCCTTCCTTGTTGACAGCTTTTATAATCTCTTCGGATTCTTCACTAATTTTTTCTAGAATTGCACTAGTACCTTTATTGTATAAAGAAGAGACATACGATTGCTCTGCAGAAGCAGACTTTCTGTCTTCTAAAATTCTTTCTAAAGCATTAAAAATACTATCCATAAATTTCCTTAGGGTCTTTGATTACCTTTGATACAGATTTCCATTCATTATTTTCAAGTTTATTGAAGAAACAGTTAGCTCTTCCTGTGTGGCATGCAATACCCCCTTTTTGTTTTACTTTAAGAAGGATAACATCTTGATCACAATCTGTGAATATCTCAATTATGTCTTGATAATTTCCAGATTCTTCACCCTTGAACCAGAGTTTTTTTCTAGATCTAGAGAAATAAACAGCTTTTTTTGTTTCAATACTTAATGATAATGCTTCTTCATTCATCCACGCCATCATAAGGATTTCATTTGTAGAATGATCCTGAGTAATGACAGGAACTAAACCGTGTTGGTTAAATTGAATGGTATCTTGAGGTTTCATGTTGGTGTCTCGTTGTTAGATTCTAATTTTACAGATGCAATCTAAATCAAATATGATTAATTTAATTAGAGTCCAGCTTTAAGGCTAGCAACAATAAATTGATCTAAATTTCCATCAAGAACGTCTTGAGTATTACTGCTTTCAATGCCTGTTCTTAAATCTTTAATTCTTGATTGGTCTAGGACATAAGAACGAATTTGGTGTCCCCATCCAATATCTAATTTCAAGTCCTCGACATCTTGTTTTTCGGAGTTTCTTTTTTGTATTTCAAGCTCATAAAGTTTTGACTTTAATTGTTTCATTGCTTGATCTTTATTTGCATGCTGAGATCTACCGTCTTGACATTGAACAACCGTTGAAGTTGGTATATGGGTGATTCGAACAGCAGATTCGGTTTTATTGACATGTTGACCACCAGCTCCAGAAGCACGATAGGTGTCAATTCGAAGGTCAGACGGGTCAATTACAATTTCTATATCATCATCTATCTCTGGTGAAACAAAAACCGATGAAAATGAAGTGTGTCTTTTGCCATTTGCGTTGTATGGAGACTTCCTGACGAGTCTGTGAATTCCTATTTCGCTCCTAAGCCAACCAAATGCATATTCACCATCGAAATGAATTGTTGCTGATTTAATACCAGCAACATCACCTGCTGAAACTTCCATGAGTTTAACTTTAAATTTGTGTTTTTCACCCCACCTTAAGTACATTCTTAAAATCATTTCAGCCCAATCTTGTGCCTCAGTTCCGCCAGAACCCGATTGAATATCAAGATATGCAGAATTTCGATCCATTTCACCACTAAACATTCTTTCGAACTCATAATTCGCAATGGAGCTCTCAGTTTTTTCTAGGTCAGAAATGACACTATTAACTGTATCAGTATCATTTTCACTCTCAGCCATTTCAAATAGTTCTTTAGCATCATTTAAGATGTTAGATGAGTTTGAAAAAGTTTCACACAGATTTTTAAGTTGGACTTTTTCTTTACCCAATGATTGAGCTTTCTCAGGATTAGACCAGACATCAGGATTCTCTAGTTCAAGTTTCACCTCTTCAAGACGATCTTTTTTCTCATCAAGTCTAAGATGTTCTGACAAAATATCTAACCTTTCAGTCAGTTCAGATATTTTTTGGTAGTGCGTAGATAGTTCCATGATTCTATTTTAATGCTACAAGTAATAAAAAAGCCCCAAAATAGGGGCTTTTGTTTTGTCTCTTGAAATTTCTTACTTTCTTAAACCAAGTCGTGATATTAAATTGGCATAAGCAGTCAAATCATTACTTTTAATATAAGCAAGTAATTTTTTGCGTTGAGAAACAAGTCGTAAAAGTCCTCTTCTCGAATGATGGTCTTTCTTATGAGTCTTGAAGTGCTCTGTAAGATGCCTTATTCTTGCTGTTAGAAGGGCGACTTGAACATCCACAGACCCAGTATCAGAAGGATCTTTTTGGTATTCTTTAATAATAGCTTGTGTATCAATTGACATGTAATTAGTTTTTGTATCAAAAATTAAGAGGTGAATTATACTCTATTTTTTTGAATTGTTGTATTTCTAATCAAATAATATTAGTTGTATTTGTAAAAGTTTTTTTCATCATTAGGCCTTGTTTTGAAGCGACGATGAATCCATAAATATTGTTCTGGAGATTTACTGATTTGTTTTTCAAGAATTCTATTTACAACTGTTGCGTCCTCTATGGAGTCATTAGACGGATAGTTTGAAATCGGTTTTTCAAATGACATTAAATATCCATTCTTGGTTCTTATAAAGCTATAGGGAATGACCCTAGTATTATTATTTTTTGCAAGTCTAGCAGTAGAGGTAGCTGTGGCAGTTTGAATTCCAAATAATGGAGCAAAAACACTATTTTGTTTTCCTAAATCTTGATCTGGAGCATACCAAATTGGAAGGCTATTATTTATAGCTTTGATTATAGATCTTGTATCAGTACTTTTAATCATTACAGCACCATTTCTTTTATATCCTTTAACCATAATTTGATCAAACAACTTGTTATTTTGAGGACGATATATATTTGCAATTGTGTGACTGAGAAGAAGTGCACGACTGCCTAGCATCAGAGGCATAAAATGTGAGCAGAGAAGAATAATACCACCTTCTTGTTTAAGTGCATCTATAAAAAATTGTTCATTGCTGATACTCAGAAGCTTTCTGATTTTATGATCACTGCCATAGTAAGCATTAGCAGTTTCAAAAAAACTTACACCAATTGCTTCAAAATGTCTTTTCACGAGTATATTAACTTGGGTTTGTTTTTTATCTGGAAAACAATGCGAAATGTTTGAGTATGCTGTTGACCTGAGCTTGTGCATGAATGGATGTAGTAGTCTTCCAGAGGCCTTTCCAATCAAAACCTGCCCTTTGAAAGGTATAAAAACTGCAATACGCATCAACAAAATTAGAATCCAGGTTGATATAAATTTAGG
>CAZEAO010000026.1:0-13794 GCA_964510245.1 uncultured Piscirickettsiaceae bacterium
TACCAGGCTCTCAATCTCTTCAATACTTGGCAGGACAGTATCTTGATATTGAGCACCCAGACTTCGAGCCTAGAGCCTTTTCAATTGCCAACGCTCCAGTCAATTCAAATCTATTAGAGCTGCATGTTCGTTTAGTCAAGGAAGGACAGTTTACTAACTTTGTATTTAACACTTTGACTGAGAAAACGATTTTAAGGATTGAAGGCCCTAAAGGAAGTTTTTTTCTAAGAGATGAAAGCGATTGTCCGATTGTATTTATTGCTGGTGGAACCGGCTTTGGTCCAATAAAGGCGATAATTGAGCATTTAATATTGATGAATTCAACAAGAACGGTTTGCTTGTACTGGGGAGTTAGGACTGAGCAAGATTTTTATTTAGATCTTCCTTCGGAGTGGCGTGAAAAACATGATAATATCAGCTTTATTCCAGTATTATCAGAGCCTGACAGCTCTTGGAGAGGTCAGTCTGGTTTTGTCCATGAAGTTGTAATGAAAGATTTTGAAGATTTGATTGATTATGAGGTTTATGCGTGTGGGCCACCAGTCATGGTTAAGGCAGCAGCTAAGGGTTGTATAGAAAACAATTTGAAGAAAGAAAATTTCTTTTCTGACTCTTTCGAGTATGCAAATGTGAGTACTAATGATGACTAGTATGCAGAGCCATTTAAAATCCCAACTCGAGTTAGCTCTCGAGCCATTACACTGTGAGGTAGTTAATGAATCTAGCCAGCATTCTGGTCCGGTAACAGAATCACACTTTAAGATTGTTGTTGTAAGTTCTAATTTTGACGAAATGAAGCTGATTGATCGCCACCGTTTTATAAATAAGCTTTTTAGTGATGAGCTCAAACATATTCATGCATTGGCAATGCATACCTATACCCCAAAAGAATGGGAGAAGCGTCAGGGAGCGCCTAACTCTCCTGAATGCTCAAGTAAATCCTAGTAGTGAGACCGTTACTTTTAATTATTTTTTTGGTTTTATCTGGCTGTCAGAGCCTTGTTGACAATAACCAAAAATTAGCTGTATTTAATTCTAAGTCAATAGATAGTAGTCAGTTCACAGAAGACTTTGATTTGTGGAGGTCTATTGCAAATCAACAAGAACTAAAAGTTGATATCAATGGCAGAATCCAAAATCATATTGATTGGATAAGTCAGCGCCCAAAATATTTATCTGAAATCTCTAATCGAGCTGAGCCATTTCTATATCTCGTTGTTTCTGAGGTTCAGAAAGAGAATATGCCTATTGAAATAGCTTTGCTTCCAATAGTGGAATCAGACTACTACCCGTTCTCTTATTCTCATGGAACGGCGACAGGTATTTGGCAATTTATTCCGTCAACAGGAAAGATGTATGGTCTCAATGAGGACTGGTGGCATGAAGATCGTAGAGATGTGTTGGCTTCAACTAGGGCGGCAGTTCGCTATTTAAAAGATTTAAATCATATGTTTGATGGTGATTGGCTTTTGTCAATTGCTGCTTATAATGCCGGACCAGGCAGAGTGCAAAGGGCTATTGAAAAGAACCTTCAACAAGGAAAAGCAGTTGACTATTGGAGTCTAGATTTACCCAAGGAGACAGAAAAGTATGTCCCAAAGCTTTTGGCAATAGGGAGGGTTATAAAAAATCCTGAGCGCTACAATCAAAAACTATTAAAGATTAAAAATAAACCTTATCTAGAGGCAGTCGAGTTAGACTCTCAGTTTGATTTAGCACTCATTGCTCAGTGGACTGATTTAAGTATTGAAGAGATTTACTCAATGAATCCTGGATTAAAGCGATGGGCAACACCTGAAGACTTGCCTTATACGATTTTGCTGCCTGTCAATGTTGTTAAAGGGTTTAAAGAGAATGTATCCAATAAAAAAAATAGACCTAAAGTCAGTTGGACTCGTTACAAAGTTAAGGAAGGCGACAGTTTAAGCGTCATTGCACAAAACCATAAGACAACGATTAATCAAATTCAAAGTATTAATGGACTTACGGGTGATGTCATTAGAGCCAACAGTTACTTAATTGTGCCTCTAGCAAGGGAGTCTGAAGATTACTATTCTTTGTCTGAAACGCAAAGAGAAATAAGTAGATTAAATATTAACAAGAATTCAGATAAATTGATATATCAGGTAGTCCCTGGAGATAGCCTCTGGAAGATTGCAGTTAATTTTAATGTGAATGTAAACGATATTGTTAGATGGAATCAGATAGTTCCAACCGACCCGCTAATGATTGGCAAAGAGCTAGTTATTTTGATTGATGATAAAGTTCAGACAGATTTGGCTAAAATAACAAATACTGGGATTGATATAAATAAAAAAATTGTATACACAGTTAAAACCGGTGACAATCTTTCTCTGATTGCTCAGAGATATAAAGTTAAGGTTTCTCAAATCAGAGATTGGAATGATTTAAATGAAAAGGATATTTTGCAGCCTGGAGATAAGCTAACCATTACAATTAATGTAGTTAATTCAAATTTTTCATGATGAATATTCCGATTAAACAAACCATCCTAGCAACTCTAGCATTCTCTATTTCTAACTGGCAAAGAATATTGGAGGCTAGTATTTTCCCTTTACTTGCAGCCATCCCTTTCATAACAATTTTTCCAGAGTTGATGGCTATCCTTCAGTCGCAACTGTTTGGAGTCGGTGAGGTTCAACCTTTTCCAAGGTTTTATGAGCTATATTTAATCATGTTTGATTATGCCTATATGGCCCTCATCATAAATATTTATCGTTTGGTTGTTTCGGGCCATAACTCAGTTGCCAGACTAGGTGTTGTTTTTCCAAATCGCAGACTGGGGCGTTTCTTTTTGTTATTTTTATTTTTATCAATTGCAACCCAGTTCCCAATTTTTATTTCGCCATTTTTGGTGCCAATTATTTATTTTTTGCTTATTCCAATGTCGCTTAATCTTGTTGGAATTGCAAACGATGTGTCTTACAAAAAAATTAAACTAAGCCTCGGCTTACAGTTTAGTGTTCTACTGATTAAATTAGGAGTTCCAGCTATTCTGTTTGGGCTTACAATTTTATTGGGAGAAGGTCAAATCATTTTCTGGGGAGCGATGCTATTGGTTATATATTGGATGGCAATTAGCTTTGCCCTTTGCTACAAAGTTATAATGGCGAATAACTCAACGCAAAACCGTTAGGATATCTCATATCAAAAATCCCTCTCGTTCTGATTTTTTCGTATTTTTTTAATTTGTCAAAAGATTGAACAAATAATTCGAGGCGCTCATTTTGATTCTGGTGACCTAATATAACTTTTATATTGTTTTCTAGCGTTAATTCATCGATTGATGTTCTTTTAAATACGGAAATTTTTACTGGCTCTAAAATTGATTGATATCTTCTAAAATCAAAGTAAGAGTTCTTGGCGTTTTCCTCAGAAAAAATTCCTATCGGCGCACTAGAATTAATTGTCAGATTAGGTTTAAAGAGAATGCCATTCGAAGAGATATAGCCATCTGATTTCCATCTCATTGCAATATCATGTTCACGAATTGAAACTTTTAATAGATTCCACAATATTCGTTCAGCTTCAACGTCTGCAACCCATGGACTTTCACCTAACTTGACTTTGATATGGTTAAGGTTAAGCAAGTATTTGTTTTGGATTAGTGGTTCAATTAGGTCATCATAGCGTTTTGATTCAGTAATTAATTTACCATCAATCTCCCAAGAAATATTGGGTTCAAGTAATTTAGAGCGATCAACAAGGTAAATCACAAAGGTAATTGATAAAGCTAATAATAAGTAGATCAATTTTCTTGCAAAGCTTTTTAAAACACTCAATAGCGGTGTTTTTTGTTTTTTGATTTGATTGATTCTTGCCTTAGCCATTGAGAATTTTTATCACCAACTCTTCGAAGCTTATTTTTGATGCTTTTGCTGCCATTGGGACTAGCGAGTGAGATGTCATGCCTGGAACCGTATTGATTTCCAGTAGAAATGGTTTTTTATCTTTAGTCAGAATAAAATCAACCCTACCCCATCCAGAAGCGCCAGTTAAATTAAAAGCTTTTAGGGCAATTTCTTTTATTCTTGATTCTTCCTCTTGATTCAAATCAGAAGGGCAAAGGTACTGCGTTTTATCACTGAAATATTTTGAGTGATAATCATAAATATCATGGTCGGAAATTATTTTAATACTAGGCAATGCTTGGTTATCTAATATTGCAACAGTATACTCATCACCCTCAACCCAATGCTCAATTAAAGCTTGATCGTTATATTCAAAAGCTGTGTTGAGGGCGGACTCTAGTTCTTCTATGCGAGTCACTTTAGTAATGCCAATGCTCGACCCTTCTAGAGTTGGCTTGACGGCCCAAGGCAGAGGAAAAGTTATAGAGTCTAGTGTTTCACCTTTTTTGGCGACAATTGATGGTGAGAGTGGCAAGTTATGCTTGCTCCACAGTTCTTTTGTAGTTGCTTTGTCCATACATAGGCTTGATGATTTTGCATCAGAACCTGTAAACGGGATATTTTTTTTCTGAAGCTCGGACTGAATAAATCCATCTTCTCCACCTCTCCCATGAAGGACAATAAATACTTTATCGAATTCCTTGTTCCATAAATCATCGAGATTGTTTTTATTTAGGTCGAATGAAAAGCAGTCAATTTTGCTTTCGCAAAGAGCTTTATAAACTGCACTTCCACTAAGAAGAGATATTTCTCTTTCGGTAGAGTAGCCTCCCATTAAAACAGCAATCATATAATTATTATTTCAGTTTCGAGTTCGATGTTATGTTTCTCCCTAATCGTGTTCTGGATATGTGTAATTAAATTTTCAATATCCAAGGCTGTAGCATTATTTTGATTAATGATATAGTTTGCATGTTTTTCTGAAACGCAAGCTCCTCCAACGCAATAACCCTTCAGACCACTTGACTCAATCAATTTTGCAGCAAAATGGTTTTTTGGATTTTTAAACACACTTCCACAACTGGGCAATCCAATAGGCTGGGTGGAGTTTCTCTTTTGAAGTAAGTCGCCTACATTATCGTTTTGTTTATCTAAGTTGAAATCAAAAACAGCTCTTACAAAAAACTCATCACTGTTTCTGTGAATAGTCGAGCGGTAAGAAATCTCAAAGTCGCTCGGTAACCTGTAGTTTATTTCGCCAGAAAAGCTCATTGTTTTAACTGAGACTACATATTGCCAAATTTCGGAACCAAATGCTCCTGCATTCATTGCAAGAGCGCCTCCAACAGATCCAGGAATGGCGCTAAGAAATTCAGCACCATATTTAAGATTAGCTAGGGCGAACCTAGATAGTTTTGCTAACGATGTTCCAGCATCAGATTCTATAAAGTTTTTCGAAATAGCAATTTCTTTAAGATTCTTTGTATGAATCGTTACGCCATCAAAGCCTTTGTCACGGACTAAAAGATTACTACCTAGTCCAACCATTAGAATCGGTTTTGTATTGTTTTTCAAAAAGGTTGATAGCTCATCAATGTCAGCCGGCTGGAAAAATTCGCTTGTATTTCCTCCAGACCTAAGGGAGCAGTGTTTTGACATTGGCTCGTTAAATTTAAGCATCATACTTTCTTAACAAAAATGCTCCTTAAGTTGATGAGGGATTTTGTTTACATCTCCTGCGCCAAGGGTGAGAATCACATCATTCTCAAAAATGATGTTAGGGATGATTTCAATTATTTCAGCAATATCTTTAGCAACAATTGGGTCAATTGAGCTTCTTCTTCTAATCGAATCGGCAAGAGTTGATGAGCTAATGGTGTTTATTGGAACTTCGTTTGCTGAATAGATGTTTAGAAGTATCAAGGCATCAACTTTAGATAAACTGCTTACAAACTCATTAAACAAATCTCTTGTTCGAGAGTATCTGTGTGGTTGGAAAATCACTACCAGTCTTTTATCTGGGTAAGTATTTCTTAGTGTACTAAATACTTCTGAAATTTCATTAGGGTGGTGCCCATAATCATCGAAAAGTGGAATATTTTGATGATTGATTTTAAGTTTGTGATGATAATCTAGTCTTCTAGAAACGCCACTAAAATTGGATAAGGCGTTTTGAATATGATCAACATTGATATCGAGTTCAAGTGCAACGGTGATTGCTGCCAGTGCATTTAAGATATTGTGCTTTCCAATTAAATTAAGAGAAACAGGAAAATGTTTCTGATATTTGCTGCAGCTCACATCAAACTTCATTTTCATTTTGTTCTGAGATATATTTAAAGCTTTTACGTCTGCATCATCACTAAAGCCATAACTGAGCACTGGTCGGTGAATTTTTTTAAGTATGTCTCTGACACCTTTGTCGTCAATGCAAGCAACACAAATCCCATAAAATGGAAGATTTGAGGTAAAGGTTATGAAGGCTTCAGCCAATTTGGCATAGTTATGGCTGTATGTTTCCATATGGTCTTCATCTATATTTGTTATAACGCTTAACATTGGCTGAAGATGCAGAAAAGAAGCGTCACTCTCATCAGCTTCAGCAATCAAGTAATCACTATTACCCAATTTAGCATTCATACCCGTTGCATTAATAATTCCTCCAATAATGTAGGTTGGATCTAGTTTAGCATCACTCATGATTTGTACAATGAGGCTTGTTGTAGTTGTCTTACCATGTGTTCCTGAGACAGCAACTCCAAAACGAAATCGCATTAATTCACCTAACATTTCTGCTCTAGGTACAATCAATAATTTTTGATGCCTCGCTTCCTGAAGTTCGGGGTTGTTTTTGTTAATCGCCGAAGATACAACGACCGCCTCCTTTCCTATGACGTTTTCTGCTTTTTGAGAATAGCTGATCTTGCAGCCTAGTTTTTCAAGTTTCTCTGTAGCAGAACTGGATTGAATATCAGAGCCAGAAATTTCATAACCCAAGTTAACAAGCACTTCTGCAATACCACTCATGCCAGAACCGCCTATACCTATAAAATGAATTTTCCTAATTTTAGATCGGGAAGGGTTGTCTATTAAAGTCATAATTTGCTAACTGTGATTATGGTAATTGCCTGAATTCCCTCGCCTTTTCCGAAGGCTGTTAGACCTTCGCCTGAGGTTGCTGTAATTCCAATATCTGAGATGTTAATTTTACAAATTTTGGAAATGCTTTTTTTCATAGCTTCTATATGTTTAGATATCTTTGGTTTTAAGCATTCTATTGAAATTGCAATGTGATTTATTTTCCAATCATCTAAATCATTGAGTGCAAGTTTTAAATATTTACTGCTATCTTTCTGGCCATTTTTTACAAGTTGGTCGGCCACTTCACCTAAGATATTTTTGCCAGTAATACTTGAAATTGAGTTGGTTATTGAGTGGAAAACGACATCAGCATCACTGTTGCCTTCTAGTCCGAATGCATTATCAAATTCTATACCAGCCAATATCAGAGGTTTTCCTTTTTTCTTTTCAAAGCGATGAGAGTCTTGGCCGATACCTGTTTTAATGTTCATGATTGCTTTAAATAGTGGTTAGCCAAGTCAATGTCCTCTCTTGTTGTAATTTTGATATTGCTAGAGGCTCCATCGACAATTCTAACTGAATATCCAAGGTATTCAAGCGCTTCAGATTCGTCAGTTATATGCATATCAAGATTAATTATTTTGTCAATTGCCTCTTTTAGTATGCCAAATCTAAACATTTGAGGTGTTTGGGCCATATAAAGTTTACTTCTATCAATTGTTGAAATTAATCCTTGTGAATTTTTTTGCTTTACAGTATCAACAACACTGTTAGCAAGGATCCCACCAACAGCGTCAACTGAGACTTCTTCAATAAGTTTCTCAATATCATTTTTTTTAACACAAGGCCTAACTGAGTCATGGACCAAGATCCAGTCATTAAATTGAGCGATTCCATCTAAAGAATTTAATGCGCTTAAAACAGAATGAAATCTTTCTTTGCCGCCTTCTGCAATCGCGATTAATTTTGAATGTTTCGCAAACATTGAGGCTTTGAATTGAGTGTCTTTATTGGCTATAGCAATGACAAACCCTGAGATAAATTTAATATCCAAAAAAGTTTTAAGGCACTGGTCAAGAATTGTTAAACCATTTTCTAGATATAAATACTGTTTCGGAACCTCAGAATTCATTCTTTTTCCAATTCCACTTGCAGGGATGACTAAAAAATATTTATCTTTATTCATATTTATAAGGCATCCTCGTGGCAAAAAATTTTAACGCTAATTATAATGTAGCATCATCGTTTTCTGTTGACGGTTCAGTCTCGACGATTCTATTTATCTTAAAAAAATACTCACCTTCTTTGATTAATCCATATTTGAATCTTGCTTTTGACTCAATTAAGTTTAAATCTTCTTCAGTATAACTCTGAATCTTGCTTTCAAGTATTTTGTTCTCGTTTACTAAATTTGAGTTAGTTATTCTAATTTCATTGATTGACTCCTCTCTCTCAAAAACTACTGTGGGAAAGTTATTATCAATAATATTTTGCTTTATCAGTAAAAACAAAACGATGATTAGTGTAATTGTAATTTTGTTTTTGTAAATAAAACCAATAAAGCCAGTCTTTGATTTATTTTTCATAAAATCATTTTAGATTAAATTGATTCAGAGCTATGTCATTTAAATATTGAGGTGAGATATGTTTTAGATAAGTAGTCATGAATAGGCAATCTGTTTTGATTAAATAATTGAAATATGAATCCAATTCCAACTAATGAAATTACGGCTAATACAAAACGGATAAAAGACTGTCTATAAGTAATGTTATCTCCATTCTCTTGAATGATTTCAAATTTCCATGCCCTCATACCGAGAGTTTGTCTTCCCTTAACCCAAGATATTGAAAAATATGCAAAAATTACAGGAAGTGTAACCAAGAAAAAGAATAAATTATTTGTTATAGGCTCTCTATCATTAATTAGAATGACAATTCCAGCGATAAAGAATACAAATGAAAATACAAGAAAAAGGTCATATGATATTGAGCCGATTCGCCTTAAAAGTGATACATTAGATTTCATAGTTAAACGTGCAAATATTTGGTTTCTAATTATCCTCTTTATTGACTACTTTGGAAGTAACTTTTCCATCATGAAACTGAGTAATAATAAGATCTTCTGAGTATATTTTTTTTATCGACGTTAAAACCTTTTTATTTTTGCTTTGTGTAATTGTATAACCCCTTGAAAGTGTATTGAGAGGTGAGAGGAGATTGAGGACATTCCCGTAATTAGATAACTGATTTTGCTGAGTCAAAATGAAGTTTTCAGATTGGCCTTTGAATTGTGAAAATAAATGCTTTAATTTTTCTTTATTTTCTTCAATAAGAGCCTTATTTAGTTTTAAGAGTTTTAATTCATAGTCGTCAAGCTTTTGTGCATTGAGAAGTAGTTGTTGGCTTGGATCAATAATTTTTAGCTTGAGCAGAGTTAGAGCAGTTTTTCTAGATTCGATAGACTGTTTGATTGAATCATAGAGATATTTTTTGAGTTTTGAGGCATTATAAAGAATAGTGTTTAGGTCAGGAGTGGCGGATACCGCAGCTGCAGAGGGCGTTGGAGCTCTGAGATCAGCTACAAAATCAGTAATTGTTGTGTCGGTCTCATGACCTATGGAGCTAATAATTGGAGTTGAGCAATTAAATATTGCCCTAGCCAACTCTTCTTCGTTAAATGCCCAAAGGTCTTCCAATGAGCCTCCACCTCTTGCAAGAATGATTACATCGCATTTCTTTTGTAGTTCTGCGGCTTTAAGTGCCTTAATTATTTTTTGATGAGCGTTTTCACCTTGAACAATAGTGTCGTAAAGTAATATCTCGGCAAGGGGATACCTTGATTTTAAAACCTTGATAATATCCCGAATAACAGAACCAGTTGAAGAGGAAATGACGCCAATTTTTTCAGGGAACTCTGGAATTTCTTTTTTGTTTTCAGGATTAAATAGTCCTTCAAGTCTTAACTTATTTTTCAATTGGTCAAATGCAAGCTGAAGGTTGCCTATTCCAGCTGGCTCCATTTGCTGCACTATCAGTTGAAAGTCTCCTCTTTGAGGATAAAGAGTAGTAGCACCTCTTATAATGACAGACATGCCATTCTCTGGGGAAAATTTTATTTTTCTTTGGTTTAGTCTAAAAAATGCACATCTCGCTTGCCCATTTTCGTCCTTGAGAGAGAAATACCAATGCCCGGATGAGGGTTTAGATAAGTTTGAGATTTCACCTTGAACAAAACACATTGGTATATTTTTCTCAATTGAATTTTTACACAGTCTCAAATAGTCAGAAACTGAGTAGATTTCATCAACATTAAACATTTGCTTTTAGGTGTACAAACACCGCTCCAGTTCCCCCCATTTCTTGCGGGCATGAACAAAAAGCAAGAACGCTGGGATGTTGCTTTAGGTAGTGTACTACCTGTGATTTCATAATTGAAAGTCCATTATTTGAATGGTAACCTTTTCCATGGATGATTTGAATAAAGCGCTTATCTGAATGAAAGTGAATAAAATCAGATAACGATTTACAGGCTTCTTCTATTTTGTGTCCGTGCAAGTCAATTGTGGGTGTTGATCCTATATTTCCTTGTTTCATTTTTTTAAGGGTTTTGGGCGATAGACCGTCAATAGAATGAGTCACAGCTTGAGATCCAGATATATTAGGTTCGTATAAAAAACTATAGTTCGCAAACGGCTTATCTGATTTGATTTTTATTGCGTCAGCTGCTCTTGGGTTGTCTTTATCAATTGGTTTTTGATGATCAACCGTTGACCTAAATAATGACTTATCACTTTCATCAATCATAATGTTTATGAACTTGCAAAGATAAAAAAACCCTCAGAGAGGGTTTACATTATAGCAATGATTTAACAATCAATCAGTGAACTAAATTTAAGCCTTTTTATAGGGCTTTAATCTGAGCACTAATACGAGATTTTTTTCTTGCAGCTAGATTTTTATGTAATAAGCCTTTGCTGACAGCTTGGTCAATATTTTTCTGCATATCAGCGAAACCATTCGTAGCTTCTTTTTTGTCTCCAGCTTCGATTGCATAAGTCACCTTTTTGATATAGGTGCGAACTTTTGCTCTTATCTGAGAGTTATGTTTGTTGCGCTTGACTGCTTGTCTTGCGCGTTTCCTAGAACCTGCTGAATTGGCCATATAATTAATGCTTAAATTTAGAAAACACGAATTATAGAGTCTCGCCTTGATTTATGCAAGTATTTGTTTGGTTTAGCTTAATTTGCAAGGGATTTTAGATAGTGTAGTGTTTTCTTTTTACCGAACAATAAATGCCAAGTTTTACCGCCCTGACTTTTCCATAATGAAACTGCCCTTATTCCGGCTAAGAGAAGCGCTCTTATATGGTTTGCTGTATGTTGGTTTGATAGATAAATCTGCTCTCCACGAATCATGATTGTAGGGTTTAGACTGCCCAATGTATTTTTATATAACTCGGCCAGCCTAGCGATTGAATTGCTATGATAAATATCAAAAAATTCTTGTTTATTGATTAGGATAATTTCTTGGGAAATCTGTTTCAATAGTTTGGGTTTTTTCATTAACTTCTTTTCTAAATTAATGAGAGCTGTAGCATAAACCATGACATTATGCATCTCGATTGTTTTTTTCTCCAATATCAATCTCAGAGAATCAAAGCCAATTTTTAAGTCTTCTGGAGATGTATAAATTTCGTCAATAGAGTCACTTGAACTAACGATACTATTAAGGGTGGTTTTGTTAGTATGACTATCGCACTTCCCAGAAATTGCCAGTTGATGAACTAAGGCTGATGATTGAAAAATGCTTGCAAGAGCTATTGTTTGTTTCGCTGTCCTATTCATTGTGTCTAGATTTTATTACACTTCCACCAAGACATATATCCCCATCATAAAACACTATTGATTGACCAGGGGTAATGGCTCTCTGTGAATCTTTAAAGCAAACCTCAATCGTCTGGCTCTTTCCAAGACTGACAGTGCACTCTTGAGAGGCTTGTCTGTAGCGTATTTTAGCACTACATTGCATTGGCATTTCAGGCACATCATCAATCCAGTGAATATCATCTGCTATTAATGAATTATGATAAAGTAAGTGATGATCTCCTTGAACGGCAATTATTTGGTTTGATTCTGTCAACTTTTCTGCTACAAACCAAGGCTCCTGTGAATTCCCAAAGCCTCCACCAATCTCAAGACCTTTTCTTTGACCGATTGTATAAAAAGGAAGCCCATTATGATGTTTGATAAATGTCCCATCTTGATCAACAATATCACCTTTTTCTTTAGGTAGAAAGGTTGTCAGGAACTCTGCAAATGGTCTCTCTCCTATGAAACAGATTCCAGTAGAGTCTTTTTTTTCAGCTGTGACAAATTGATTGTTTTTTGCAATTTCACGAACCTCTTCTTTGCCAATTTCTCCAAGAGGAAATAGACTCTGAGCGAGTTGTTCTTGATTGAGCAAATGAAGAAAGTAGCTTTGGTCTTTGTTTCCATCTACTCCAGCCTTGAGTAGGTATTTGTCATTCTCACTGTCAATTCTTGCATAGTGCCCTGTAGCAATCTTATTAGCACCGAGATCTTTGGCATAGTCTAGAAAAGCTTTGAATTTAATTCTCTGATTACACAGTACATCAGGGTTAGGAGTACGACCTTTTTTATGTTCAGATAAAAAATGCTCAAAAACATCCTCCCAGTATTCATGCGAAAAATTTACAGTATGTAGTTTAATGTCTAGAGTATCTGCAACTTGTTGAGCGTCAGCTAGATCTTCTGAAGCACTGCAGTATTCATCTTCATCATCCTCATCCCAGTTTTTCATGAATAAAGCTTCAACTTGAAAGCCTTGTTTTAATAATAAATAAGCAGCTACAGAAGAGTCAACCCCTCCAGAAAGACCAACAATTACTTTGCTATCAGGATTCATTTGCTTTTGTCGTAAGCACTAACGATTTTTTGCACTAGTTTGTGTCTTACAACATCGCTATCATTGAAGTTACAAAATGCAATATTATTGATATTGCTCAGTATCTTAATAGCATCGGTAAGGCCTGATTGACTAGGATTCGGTAAATCAATTTGAGTGACATCGCCCGTTATTACCATTTTTGAACCAAAACCCATTCTAGTTAAAAACATTTTCATCTGAGGAATAGTTGTATTTTGAGCTTCATCAAGAATAATAAAAGATTCATTGAGTGTTCTACCTCTCATAAACGCTAATGGAGCAACTTCAATGAGATTTTTTTCAATTAATTTATTGACTCTTTCGAAGCCAATAAATTCGTATAGTGCATCATAAATAGGGCGAAGATAGGGGTCAACTTTTTCACTCAGGTCACCTGGAAGAAAGCCTAATTTTTCGCCAGCCTCTACAGCTGGTCTGACTAATACTATTCTTTTAACATTTGAATTTTCAAGTGCCTCAACTGCCCTTGCAACAGCTAGGTATGTTTTACCTGTTCCCGCAGGACCAATCGCAAAAACAGCATCATTTTCAACTATAGCGTTTACATATTTTTGTTGATTACCACTCCTAACATGTATATGTTTTTTGCTAGTTTTAATTGTGACTGATTGAGTTTTACCGTTAGAGTTATTGAGTGATTTAATGCATAAGTCAATATCGCTAAAATCAATTATTTTTTTTTCTGAAATCATAAGAAGATCTTGAAGTACAGAAACCGCTTCAGCCGCATTGTCACCCTTAATATTGAAATTGGCTCCTTTGTTAGAGATACTTACATTAAGATTACTAGCAATATTTTCAAGATTCTTATCAAGGCTTCCGCAAATATTTGCAAGCTGCTCTGAGCGTTTAATATCTAGAGAAAATTTCATG
>CAZEAO010000027.1:0-13752 GCA_964510245.1 uncultured Piscirickettsiaceae bacterium
CAGGTGTATTCATGCTTAAGACTAACGTCAAAGGCTGGCCATATAACAATGTAGAACAAAACTGGTATTCTCGTAATCTTTATAAAGTTGCGAAGTAATATTTAGTTTTTCAACGAAACACCGCACTGATAATGTGCGGTGTTTTTTTGTTTGTCGGGTACAATAATTCAATAAATTTTTTTCTGGTCAATTTCGGATATGATCAACTACATAATTAAGCGAATTGGAATTGCCATTCCGACACTCCTTATTCTTATTGCAGTTACTTTCTATTTGATGCATGCTGCACCTGGAGGGCCATTTACATCGGAAAGACCATTACCTGCCCAAGTTTTAGCGAATATTGAAGCAAAGTACGGCCTTGATCAGCCCATATGGCGACAAATGATAAATTATTTATGGGGCATACTTACCGAGTTTGATTTTGGGCCCTCATATAAATATCATGACAGAACAGTTAATGAAATCATAGGTCATGGATTTCCAATTACCTTAAAGTATGGTTTCTGGTCATTTATTGTTGCTGTTGGAGTTGGTGTATCACTAGGAGCCATTGCTGCGATTCGAAAAAATACTTGGATAGATTACTTAGCTGTTGGTGTGTCTATTGGGGCACAAGTGCTTCCAAATTTTGTCATGGCGCCATTACTAATCATTGTGTTTACTTTATGGCTTGATTGGCTTCCAGGAGGTGGATGGAATGGCGGTACTTGGGAATACCTCGTGATGCCGGTCATAGCTTTATCAACCAGTTATATGGCATCGATTGCAAGAATTACTCGATCATCGATGCTAGAAGTTTTAAATACAAACTATATTAGAACAGCTAAATCTAAGGGACTTCCTACCAATGTTATTTTCTTTAGGCATGTTTTAAAACCCTCGCTTCTTCCGGTTATTTCATACCTAGGGCCAGCATTCGTTGGCTTGATTACCGGCTCAGTTCTCATTGATATATATTTTTCTACAGGCGGGATGGGTTACTTTTTTGTTAATGCTGCATTTAATCGTGATTATTCCGTGATGATGGGAATCACCATTGTTGTAGGCGGTCTTACAATTTTATTTAGTTTAATTGCTGATTTATTGTATGCCTGGATAGATCCAAAGATAAGATACTAATCAAATGATAGTGGCGAATAAAAATAAGATTAAGAATTTAGCAGAAAACATTTCTGAGTCGGGTACTGGCCGCTCTTTATGGAAAGATGCTCGGATACGATTTATGCAAAACAAGGCAGCGACTATCAGTCTTTTTATTTTGTTAGCAATTGTTTCCTTTTCCTTTATAGGACCATATTTTGCTGTTTGGAGTTATGAGCAGATAGATTGGAATGCTATGGGTTCAGCTGCAAGAGTTGGGATGCCTTCAATTCAAAGTGGTCATTTTTTTGGGACGGATGACCTAGGTCGAGATCTCTACTCAAGAGTTATTCAAGGAACTCAAATATCATTAATGGTCGGTGTTTTAGGGGCTTCTGTAGCGGTAGTTGTTGGCACTCTGTATGGTGCTACTTCAGGCTATCTGGGTGGAAAAACAGACCAAATTATGATGCGTATCGTTGATATATTAATGTCAATTCCTTACATGTTTGTTTTAATACTTCTGCTTGTAGTTTTTGGGCGATCCATTGGTATGCTATTTATCGGTATTGGTCTTTTGTCATGGCTGGATATGAGCAGAATTGTTCGCGGTCAAACTCTTAATCTTAAGAATAAGGAGTTTATTGAAGCTGCAAGAGTTACAGGTGTTAGTGACTTCAAGATTATAACTCGGCATATTGTTCCTAATCTTTTAGGTATTGTCGCTGTTTATGCAACCCTATTGGTTCCAGGAATTATCCTAGCAGAAAGTTTTATTTCGTTTTTAGGGCTAGGAGTTCAGGAGCCATCGACCAGTTGGGGTGCGCTAATTAAAGAGGGAGCTGGAACCATTAGCTACGACACAGAGTGGCAATTATTGTTTCCGCTAGCTTTTTTTGTAGTAAGCCTTTTTTGCTTTTATTTTATCGGTGATGGTCTTCGTGATGCACTTGACCCTAAGGAAAGGTAGGCCTGAATGAGTTTACTAGAAGTCAGTAATTTAAAGGTCGAATTTGAGACTGCTGATGGCATTGTCAACGCTGTAAATAATGTAAATTTTTCTATTGAAGAAGGAAAGATTCTAGCTATTGTAGGAGAATCAGGAAGTGGAAAGAGTCAAACCGTATTCGCAATGACTGGGCTCCTCGACCATAATGGTACTTCAACCGGTAGCGTTAAATTTGAAGGAGAAGAAATTCTTAACCTGTCTAATCAAAAATTAAACCAAATCAGAGCTGAAAAAATTGCAATGATCTTCCAAGACCCTATGACTAGTCTCAACCCTTATGTCAGAGTCTCAGAGCAAATGACGGAAGTTTTAATACATCACCAAGGCGTTTCAAAATCTGATGCACTTAAACAATCTGTAAGCATGTTAGAAGCAGTAAAAATTCCTGATGCTACTAACCGAATCAGGATGTATCCACATGAATTTTCAGGGGGAATGAGACAGCGAGTAATGATTGCTATGTCTCTATTGTGTCGACCTAAACTGCTCATTGCTGATGAACCAACTACCGCTCTTGATGTTACCGTTCAAGCACAAATTATGCAGCTTTTGGCAGACTTGCAAAAAGACTTTGGAATGTCTATTATCTTGATTACTCATGACCTAGGCGTAGTTGCTGGAAATAGCGACGATATGTTGGTTATGTATGGCGGAGAAGTTATGGAAATTGGTAAAACTGAAACTATATACTCTTCTTCAGCACACCCTTATACACAAGGATTAATGAGTGCTGTTCCAAGGCTTGATGATTCAGAGGAGAAATTAATTACAATTCCTGGCAACCCTCCAAACATGATGGAGACTCCTGAAGGTTGTCCTTTCGCGCCAAGATGCAAGTTCGCAATTGATGTGTGCTCAAATACTCCTCCTGTTCTATCCCAAGTGAGCAAAAATAATCACTTAAGAGCCTGCCACATTGAAATAGAGAAAATATTATGACTAATCACACAATTCTAGAAGTTGAAAATCTAAAGGTAAACTTTGATGTTACCTCTGAGGGTGATATGCCTTGGACAAAAGCGAAAAAGCTCCAAGCCGTTAATGATATTTCATTTTCTCTAAATGCTGGTGAAACGCTTGGTGTGGTAGGAGAGTCCGGATGTGGAAAGTCTACCCTCGCTCGAGCTATCGTTAAAATGGTACCCGCAGAATCTGGTAGGGTTGTGTGGTTGGGCAATGATTTGCTCGGTTTAAGTGATTCTGAAACTAGGCAATATCGCAAACAAATTCAAATGATTTTTCAAGACCCCTTGGCAAGTCTAAACCCCAGAATGAATATTGGAGAAATTATTGCTGAACCACTAAGAACACATTATCCAAAAACGCTTGAGTCCGATGTTCAAGCTAGAGTGAGTGATGTGATGAATAAAGTTGGCTTACTTGATAATTTAGTAAATCGTTATCCGCATGAGTTTTCAGGGGGTCAATGCCAGCGAATTGGGATTGCACGTGCTCTTATTTTAAAGCCTAAACTTATCATTTGTGATGAGCCAGTCTCAGCTCTAGATGTATCAATCCAAGCGCAAGTTGTTAATTTGTTAATGGACTTGCAAGAGGAAATGGATTTAACTTTAATATTTATTGCACACGATTTAAGTGTTGTTAAACACATCAGCACTCAAGTTATGGTTCTCTATTTAGGAAACATGGTCGAACTTGCTAACAGTGATGATATTTATGAGAGTCCTAGCCACCCCTATACACAAGCACTCATTTCTGCAGTCCCAATCCCAGATCCAAATGTTGAAAAAAACAAAGAATTGATTCTAATTGAAGGAGATTTACCATCTCCTATTAGTCCTCCCTCAGGCTGCGTATTTAGAACAAGATGTCAAAAGGCTCAGGACATTTGTTCTCAGCAGAAGCCTGAATTTAAGGAGATTAGAGCGCGCCATAGTGTTGCCTGCCACTTTAATGATTAAATTTCTTAAGAAGCGTATAAAAAATAAACGGCTTTTAATAGTAATACCTTTTCTATTTTTTCTTATAAAAGGGTTAATATGGCTTGCCATATTCTATGGTCTTTGGGACTTGATTATAGGTTAATAAGCTTTATTGATTACTTGTTAACCTTAGATAGAATTTCTTTCATTCCATCTTTATTTTGGAAAATTTCATCTTCAGTAAGTCCATCCATTTCATGAGGAAATACTAACCAATCATCCGTCTCATGAACAAAATAATCAGGCTCAACATCGATGATATTTCTTTCTGGTTTGTACCAAGGCATTGCCATTCGAATGTCGTGAGGGATATTCTTTCTTGATTTCTCTTTCAGTGTATCGAGAATTGCTTTAATGCTTCTTCCAGAATCAAAAACGTCATCAACAATAAGTAATTTGTCCTCAGCATTCATGTGACTAATAAGATAGTCTATGCCATGCACTCTTACCTCTTTGGATTGTTGATTAATTCCGTAATATGAAGAGGTACGAATGGCTATGTGATCTGAATCATTTCCTAGGTATGCCAGTATTTCTTGTATCGCTATACCAACTGGCGTTCCTCCTCTCCAAACTCCAACAATAAAATCAGGCTTAAAGCCACTATTATGTATTTGAACTCCAAGTTTAAATGAGTCATGAAGAAGTTCATCAGCTGTGATATATTTTTTTGCAATTGACATATTAGGATTCCGAAATTGATTAAATAAATTTTATAGGGTTTTTAACTTTTTATTTAGAAAATTCTTATTTAGAAATTCTTTATTTCGCTTATCAATCTTGATTTGGTTTCAAGATCCGCAAATGAAGCCTCCATCGCCATCAATGAAATTCTCTTTAGTTCTTGTACACTTAAGTTAAAGTGTATAGAGCTATCCTGATATTCTTGTCCTACAGAAGTATTAAAAAATGGTGGATCGTCAGAATTAAGGCTAATGCTTATACCTCTATCCATTATCGATGGAAGAGGGTGACTCTTCCAATCAGGAAAAACAGAGAGTACTAAATTACTTCCTGGACATATTTCTAGGTGAATGTTACGCTTCACTAATTCAATGAGTAGTTTGTCATCGAAAACACTTTGTACTCCATGACCAATCCTACTGATTGGTAAAAAATTGATTGCATCCCAGACACTTTCAGGTCCGCAGATTTCACCAGCATGAACTGTACAAGGATAGCCAGCCTTTTTAGCAGCGTCGAAGATAGTTTTGAATTCCTTTAAAGTGAATGCATTTTCGTCACCACCCATACCAAAGCCAACAATGTAAGGGTGAGGGTTATCAATCATTTTTTGAACAACATTTAATCCTTGTTCTGGTCCCAAATGCCTGACACAAGTAACAATAATTCGTCCAATGATTCCAAAATCATTCTCAGCATCCTCAATACCCTTTGCGATTCCAGAAATCATATCGTCATAGCTAATTCCACACTCAGAAGCATGATTAGGGGAAATAAAGGTTTCTGCATATATTACGTTTTCGTTAGCGCAATCCTTAAGATACTCGTAAGTAATATCTCTATAGTCTTCCTCTTGTCTTAGGCAAGAGCTTACATTATCATATGCGGTCAGAAAGCTCGCAAAGTCACTCCAAGAATAACTTCCACTATCATTCAACAGTTCGCTATCTAGTGACACACCATTACGTTTTGCAATTTGTTGAGCCAGTTCAGGCTTAATCGTGCCTTCGAGATGACTGTGCAGTTCTATTTTAGGAAGCTTATGTATTTGAGTTTGCATTTATTGAAGTTGACAAGATTTGCCGTTGGAAAGAGGTTTTATTTGAAGGTGCATTGCAATCGTTTGCCCCATATCTGCAAAAGTGTCTCTCTTGCCTAATTTTCTCCCTTTAATTGACTTTCCATAAAAGACAACGGGGACATGCTCACGAGTATGGTCACTTCCAGGCCAAGTAGGATCACAGCCATGATCTGCAGTAATCAGCACTAGGTCATCTTGAAGCAACTTTGATTCGATTTCAGGAATTCTCCTGTCAAACTCTTCAAGTGCCAAAGCATAACCAGAAACGTCTCTTCTGTGACCAAAATTAGTATCAAAGTCAACTAGATTAACGAATATTAACCCTTCTTTCACTTTGTTCATTTCACTCAGAAGTTGATCGATTAGACCCATATTGTTCTCAGCTTTAACTGTATAAGTGACTCCTTGATTTGAAAAAATATCACCAATTTTGCCGACCGAAACAACTTTTCCATTAGCCTTTTGGATATGATCGAGTAGGGTCAAGTCATTAGGAGGCGTTGTTAAATCCTTGCGATTAGAGGTTCTTGTATATCCATCTTTAGAGTTGCCTATAAAAGGTCTTGCGATCACTCGAGTAATATTTAGTGGATCAACTAGGCGTTTGGCTACAGAACAGAGTTCATAGAGTCTTTCAATCCCAAAGTGATTCTCATGAGCAGCAATTTGAAAAACAGAGTCAGCAGATGTATAACAGATGGGAAAACCCGATTTGATATGCTCCTCACCAAACTCTTCTATAACCTTAGTGCCTGAAGCATGTTTATTGGCTAGAGTGCCAAGAATATTTCCTTCCTTCTTTAATTGTTCAATCAAAGTTTGAGGAAAGCAGTTTTCAGTCTTCGGGAACGTTCCCCATTCAAAAGGAACTGGAAGTCCGCAGATCTCCCAATGACCGCTCGGAGTGTCTTTTCCAGCGCTCACTTCTTTTGCGAAACCGAATGCCCCTTCAGGTTCAACTCTTTCGATTGGAAGCGGTGCATTTCGGCTCTCTATTGCGGCTTCTCCTAGACCCCATCTAATTAAATTCGGAATTTTAAGTGAGCCACTTCGATGAGCACTATCAGCATTACCTGAATCACATTCTTCGATAATATGACCCAGGGTATCTGATCCTTGGTCACCATAAAGATGTGAATCTTCGCTAGAACCTAATCCCAACGAATCCAGTACCAATATGATTGCTCTTTTCATTAATTAGCTCCCTCGCTATAGCTGAGTATCTCTTTGATTAAAGGCGGTGCTTCAGTTTCAACTTCACTAAGCTGAATAAGAGAAGGGAGGTGACTTTGCATGAAGTTTAGTTGATCTTTGTTGCGACAATGTACTTTTGCAAGCGGGTCTCCTTTGTTAACCCATTTGCCAATACTCAATATTTCGCTAAGACCAACACCGTGATCTATTGGATCACTAGACTTTGTTCTTCCAGCTTTCAAATGAATCATGCTCAGTCCTACACCACGAACGTCAATCTCTGAAACATATCCAGATGAATTTGATTTAATTATGTCCACCAAAGGCATGGGCTTTAGATATTTATCAGGTCTCTCTACTAAATCTGTTGGACCACCAAGTTCACTAATCATTTCACCAAAAATTGAAGCCGCTTTTCCAGAATTCAGAGATTCTTGAGATCTTCTTCTAGCAGTATTAAGGTCTAACTCTAATTGGCTCAATTGAAGCATATGGGCAGAAAGTTCAATGGAAAGCTCTATAAGTCTTGGATTAGCATCTTTAGGATTTAATAAAAAATCGATACACTCACTGACCTCAGTTGCGTTTCCAACACTGTGCCCAAGAACCTGATTCATGTCAGAAATCAAACAGCTTGTTGGAACACCTGATTTACTAGAAACATTGGCGATACTTTGAGCTAAATCCTGAGCCATTTTATAGTCAGCAGCAAACGCACCATTTCCAGTTTTTATATCCATTACAAGCGCATCAAGACCAGACGCTAGCTTCTTTGATAAGATAGAGGCAGTAATTAAATCTATTGACTCTACTGTAGCCGTAACATCACGCGTCGCATAAAAGCGCTGATCAGCTGGCGCTAGATTGGCTGTTTGCCCAATAATTGCACATCCCACTTTTTTAACAAGGGATTGAAACTTTGAATTATTTGGGGTGCCGTTATAGCCAGGAATACTCTCGAGTTTATCCAGTGTACCTCCAGTATGGCCCAATCCTCGACCCGAGATCATTGGTACGTAGCCGCCACACGATGCTACAATCGGTGCAAGCATTAAACTTATTTTGTCTCCAACCCCTCCAGTTGAATGTTTGTCAACAATAGGGCCTTCTAAATTAAGCATGCTCCAGTCAAGTGTATCGCCCGAATTCATCATGTGTCGAGTCAGGTTCACACGCTCATCCATTGTCATACCACACTGAAAGACTGCCATTGCAAAAGCACCTAGCTGGGCATCTGTCAGACTACCGTCACTAATCCCCTTAACCAGAAAACCAATTTCCGAATTACTCAACGTGATTCCATCACGTTTTTTTCTAATTAATTCTTGAGGAAGGAACTCGCTCATCGCTAAAACTTAATCGCCGTATGGCGTCCAAATATTTTTGACTTCAGTGGCGTTTCTGAGAAATTCTAGACCCTCTCCCTGTAAAGAGTCCTGCCAATTTCTATCTCCATCAATATGAACCCATAGTCGCTTTAAATCTCCCGCACTAATCGCTTCTATAGATCCTACAGTCTCTCGGTCAGCCCAGCACCACATTGCATCAGTCTCTGCGTGCCCAGCAAGCTGCTCAGCAAGTTCCCTTTTGTTACCACTAACAATATTGATAACACCTGCAGGGATATCAGAGGTCTCAAATATTTGAACTAATTCTAAGGCAACACTTGAAAATCTTTCGCTTGGAATGAGGACTACTCGGTTACCCATCGCTATAGCTGGAGCAATCAATGAGATTGTTGAAAGGAGTGGACAATCTTCTGGAGCAATCAGAGCAAGAACACCAATCGGTTCAGGAAGTGCCATAGTGACACCCCTATACGGAGCACTATGAACGGAACCATCATATTTGTCAGCCCAGGCTGCATAACTAAATAATCGACTTATACTTTCATCGAACTCAGCCTTTGCTTGCTTCTTAGTGATACCACACAGCGACATTAAACGCTGAATCCATTCAGACTCACGTATTGACAAGTTTTCAGCAATAAAATAGATAATTTGAGCTCTACCATGACCACTGAGCGATTCCCAGGAAGACGCTTTTGTTGCTGCACCAACAGCGTTTCGAATATCTTTTCTATTTCCTGATCCTACATAAACTGCATGAGAGCCATCAGCATTATAAGTTGCCAAACTATGACCTCCATCAGGCCTAACCTGCTTACCACCAATATAAAACTTTAAAGTTCTATCAATCAACTCTTCATTAGCTTTTTTCACTGCTGAATTAGTTGAAGGTTGAGCTGAAGAGTTCAATCCAACAGGTTTAAGATACTCGTAGAGACCCTCCTTTCCTCCTTCTCTACCAAACCCAGACTCCTTGATTCCTCCAAAGCCACATGAAGCGTCAAACTGGTTGTGGCAATTAATCCAGATTACGCCAGCCTTAACTTTAGGTGCAACATCCATAGCTCGATTAATGTTCTCACTCCATACACTGGCTGCAAGACCATATCGACTATTATTGGCTAATTTAACAGCTTCAGATTGTGTTCTAAATGTCATTGAAACTAGAACAGGACCAAAAATTTCTTCCTGAACCAGAGGGTGGCTTGAATCAACTTCAGTAATAAGGGTAGGGGGATAGAAATTTCCATCTGGGTTGATATCACAGGATTGATAGAGTTCGCCTCCGTGACTTAAACCTGACTCTACCATCTCACTTACTCTGTTGAATTGCGTCTGACTAACTAGACTTCCTAAATCAGTTGATTTATTGAGCGGCTCTCCAAGTCGAAGCTGCTTTATTCTTTGCTTAATCTTTAAATGTAATTTTTGTTCAACTTCGGCCTGAACAAGCAATCTTGAGCCTGCACAGCATACCTCTCCCTGATTAAACCAAATAGAGTCTACCAATCCTTCCACAGCGGCATCAAGATCAGCGTCATCAAATACAATAAATGCTGACTTTCCGCCAAGCTCAAGTGTAAGTTTTTTTTCTTGACCAGCTGTACTCTCTCTTATTGAGCGACCCACTGCTGTTGAGCCTGTAAATGCAACTTTATCAACGCCTTTATGAGCAGCAAGCTTTGCACCAATTAATCCATCTCCATTAATCATATTTATAACTCCTGGGGGGACGCCAGCTTCCTCGCAAAGTTGAGCAATAAACATAGCTGTCAACGGAGTCTGCTCTGCCGCCTTAAAGACGATTGTATTTCCCATTGCTAATGCAGGTGCAATCTTCCAAGACAGCATTAAAAGTGGAAAATTCCACGGCACAATTTGTGCAACGACTCCAATAGGCTTATAACTTGAAAACTCTTTTTCTTGAAGCTGCGCCCATCCTGCATGGTGATAAAAATGTCTGATCGCAAGGGGTATATCAATGTCTCTAGTTTCGCGAATCGGTTTTCCATTATCTAGCGATTCAAGGACAGAGATTAAGCGTGAGTGTTTTTGGATTAATCGTGCTAAAGCATACAGTACTTTGGCACGTTTATGGCCTCCAGCTTTTTCCCAGGCCGATTGCGCTTTTCTTGCTGACTTTACTGCAGAGTCTAATTGATCAGAGCTAGCAACCTCAATATTAGCCAATAAATCCCCATTAGAAGGGTCTAGTGATGCAATTAGACTAGAATTTTTGCTTGAGACAATTTTTCCATTGATGAGTTGACCAAACCTGCGACCATTATTCTCAAGCCATTCATGAGCTTCTTTGTTGCTTTCTAGTGCATCACTGTAGTCGAGGTTTTCAAATGATTTTAAAAGTGTCATATTAAATCCTATGCTATTGGGTGACGATAAGAGGCAGAATAATAGCCACTTGAAAAATGATCTAGTTGACGCTCGATGTCGCCTAGAAGACTCGATGCACCAAATCTAAACAAATTAGGCTCTAGCCATCGACGTCCTAACTCTTCTTTAATCATTGTCATATATAAAAGCGCTGTTTTCGTGTCACTTATTCCCCCTGCAGCCTTAAACCCTATTGGAATATTTGTCTCATTATAGTAATTTCTTATTATTCGAACCATCACTAAACTAACCGGTAGTGTAGCGTTGACAGACTCTTTTCCTGTTGAAGTTTTAATGAAGTCTGCTCCTGCCATCATGCAAATTAGAGAGGCTCTAGCAATGTTAGTCAGGTTTCCAAGTTCGCCTGTCGCTAAAATGGTTTTCATATGTGCATCACCGCATTTTTCTCTAAACATTTTGACTTCATCATAGAGCGCCTTCCAGTTTCCATCGAGTACATGTCTACGACTAATTACAATATCTATTTCATTAGCGCCAGAGTCAACTGAATATTCGATCTCTTTAAGTCTAAGTTGGAGTGGAGAAAGGCCTGCGGGGAAACCAGTTGAAACTGCAGCAAGATTAATATTTGTACCATTTATTCCTTCTTTGGCCGCACTTAGCATGTCATGATAAACACAAACGGCGGCAACACTTAGGTTTAGAGACTCAATCCCTAATTCCTTCTCTAGGTTTTGATTAATGGGTTGCTTTGCTTTGCTGCAAAGCCTTCTGACTCTAGCCTCTGTATCATCTCCAGACAGAGTTGTTAGGTCTATCAGGCTGATAGCTTTTAGTAGCCAGGCAGCTTGCTTTTCTTTTTTAATGCTTCGTCGAGGCCCATAACTACTGCACCTCCTCTCAACGGCGCTTCGATTAATCGATATACTGGAAACCATGTCAAGATTAAAGTCTAACCCAGGATTCCTCATATTTTCATCACTAGATTCTGATTCACTAGAACTAACCAGGTTAAGAATTTTCATATTCTGTTGAGCGTTTTGACTATTAATTGTATGTTTATTAGTATTCATAATATTTGTACCCAATCGATGTTACTGACTTTTTAGATACGAAATTAAGATTTTCTCTACAGTATCTGCTGCTTTGTTTGCAAAAGCAATAGTTTGCTCATGGCTAATTTCAGTGTCACTCATCCCTGCGGCATAATTCGTAACAACTGAAAGTGCACATATTGGTATGCCCTGATGACGTGCTAGAATGACCTCTGGAACAGTAGACATTCCGACCGCATCTGCGCCAAGCTTTTTTACTGCACTAATTTCAGCAGGTGTTTCAAATTGCGGTCCACTGAACCAGGCATAAACTCCCTCATGAAGATTGATATTATTATGAGCTGCAGCAACTCGCATATCATCATTTAGTTTAGGATTGTAAGCATCCACCATGCTCACAAAGCGCTTGTTACCATCGGCTCCAAATAAGGGCGAAACACCTGTCATGTTTATGTGGTCAGTAATCAGCATAACGCTACCGGGAGAGGCCTCTTTAACGGTACTGCCAGCAGCATTTGTTAAAACTAAACTTTTACACCCAATAGCACCGAAAGTTTGAATAGCAATGGCCATCACATCAGCCTTACCTTGCTCGTAATAATGAGCTCTACCCTGCATTACTGCAACACTAACTCCTTCGACTTCACCAAATAATAGTTTTCCAGCATGACCACCAACGCCAGCTATAGGAAATCCAGGTAAATCTTTAAAGTCAAGACTAATATGAGTATCTATATTGTCACAAAACTGACCCAAACCTGAGCCCAAAATAAGTCCTACCTGAGGTCTAAAGTCTTTTATGTGTTGATTAATAATTTCAACACATTCTTGAACTTGGCTCATTAGAGATGCTCCGGGCCAAATGATTGTGGAAGTAGTTCAGACAAGTGGATGCGGTCTTTAATTCCGTCAGGCGAACACATTATGACCTCGGTTTTAGAGTTAGAGAACTCTCTTATTCTCTGTCTACATCCACCGCAAGGAATGCCACCCTCGTCGTTTTTAGTCATTACATAAATCTTGTCGATTTTCTTCTCACCACCCATAATCATTGACGCAATTGCAGAGGCTTCAGCACAATTTCCAAGAGGGTAGCTGGCATTTTCTACATTACAGCCACTATATATATTTCCTTTATCGGTAATAATTAAAGCCCCTACTGGATAATTAGAGTAGGGTACATAAGCATTACTCATTGCATCTTTAGTTAATTTGATGTGGCTTTCTTCACTCATCATTAAAGCTCCTTAATGTAAGGTTGAGCAGAGGCTTTAGGAGGAACAGCTTTGCCAATAAATCCAGCCAAAAGAATAATGGTAAGGATGTATGGCGTGGCTTCAATGAGCTGAACCGGAATTTCTCCAATACCAGGGATAATTATGCCTTGAAGTCTAATCGAGATAGCATCTAAAAAAGCAAACAAGAAGCATGCTGCAAGCACCTTGTATGGGTGCCATTTTCCAAAAATAAGAGCAGCAAGAGCAATAAATCCGCTTCCAGCAGTCATATCTTTGACAAATTGGGCGTTGTACGCTGTAGAAAGGTATACTCCACCAATTCCACACAATATTCCGCCAATTAGAAGAGCTTTATAACGAAGAGACTCAACAGATAGTCCAGCGGTGTCGACGGCCTTTGGGTTTTCACCAACAGCCCTTAGTCGCAGACCAAAGCGAGTTCGGTATACAACCCACCAAACCATCGGAACAATCGCAAATGCAAGGTAGACTAGAATGTTGTGTCCACTAATTAACTCCCTATAAATAACGCCAATAACGGGTATATGATCCATTAGCTCAAGGCCAGGAAAATCGATTGAAAGGAACCTCTGGTCATTTTTCAAAGTAGGCGTAATTCCAGCCTTTTTAAACCAAGCTAGGCTAAGAATCATCGTCAGTCCAGCAGCTAAGATATTAATTGCAACTCCACTTACAATCTGATTTCCTTTGTAAGTAATTGATGCAAAACCATGCACCATTGCTAATACTGAAGAGGCAAAGAT
>CAZEAO010000028.1:0-13418 GCA_964510245.1 uncultured Piscirickettsiaceae bacterium
TCAATCTCCCCGAGCTCATCACGAATACTCCAGAAGAGTATGAAGCACTTGCTATTGAGCTTGCTACTAATCCAAGCAAGCTAAAAGCGATTAAAGACAAGCTGACTAGCAACTTATCAACAGCACCGCTCTTTGATACAAAACGATTTACAAAAAACTTAGAGTCTGCTTATACGCAGATGTATGAGAGAAGTCAAAAAGGATTAGAGCCTGATCATATTTATTTTGAACATTTTAAGCAGATCTAAAAGGTATCATAAAATGAAGTTATTTGGTAAGCAAAAATGAAAAGTAAAAAAACAGTTTTAGTTACTGGCGGTGCTGGCTTTATTGGGTCCGCATTAATCAGATATCTCATCTCTCATACAGAATATAATGTAATTAACATTGATAAATTGACCTATTCAGGCAATTTAGAGTCTTTAAAATCTATTGAAACAAATAAGAATTATATTTTTGAAAAAATTGATATTTGTGATGAAAATTCATTAAATACTATACTACTCAAAAATAAGCCTGATGCATTAATCCATCTTGCAGCTGAGTCACATGTAGATAGATCCATAGATGGACCTGCAGATTTTGTTCAAACAAATATAGTTGGAACTTTTACTCTTCTTGAGCAGACAAAGAATTATTGGCAATCACTGAAGGGAATAAAAAAAGAAAACTTTAGATTTCTTCATGTTTCAACAGATGAAGTATATGGTGATTTGGATCAAACAGATGATTATTTTACTGAAGATACTCCTTATGATCCTAGCTCTCCTTATTCTGCTTCTAAAGCAAGTTCAGACCATCTGGTGAGGGCTTGGAATAGAACATATAATTTTCCAATTCTTATAACCAATTGTTCAAACAATTATGGACCATTTCAATTTCCAGAAAAGCTTATTCCTCATATGATTCTTAATGCACTTGCTGGGAAAAGTCTTCCAGTTTATGGTGACGGTAGACAGATTAGAGATTGGCTTTATGTAAATGACCACGTTCGTGCACTTATGATTGTTCTGGAAAATGGTAGTATTGGAGAAACTTATAATATAGGTGGAAATAATGAAATACAGAATATTGAAGTTGTAAATACAATCTGTAATACATTAGATGAATTAATACCAGATCGATTGAATGGTCTTTCATCTTTCAAAGACTTAATTACTTATGTTAAAGATAGGCCAGGACATGATGTAAGATACGCCATTGATGCTTCGAAGATTAAAAATGACTTGAACTGGGAACCTAAAGAGGATTTTATTTCTGGTATAAGGAAAACCATTAAATGGTACTTAACAAACATATCATGGTCTGAACATATTCAAGATGGAAGTTATAAACTCGAGCGTTTGGGGGTAAATTAAAATGAAAGGAATTATTTTGGCAGGAGGCTCTGGAACTAGGCTTTATCCATTAACTAGGAGTATCTCCAAGCAGCTTCTTCCTATCTATGACAAGCCAATGATTTACTACCCACTGTCAATATTAATGTTAGCTGGAATCAAAGAAATTTTAATTATCTCTACCCCTAGGGATTTGCCAAAATTCGAAAATTTACTTGGTGACGGTTCAGGTATTGGAATTAAATTAGATTACAAAGAACAACCATCTCCTGACGGCTTAGCCCAGGCTTTTATTTTAGGGAAGGATTTTATAGGAGAAGATAGTGTATCTCTAATTTTGGGGGATAATATATTTTATGGACAAGGGCTTACTGATTTGTTGGTAGATGCAGTTTCTAATGTAAGTTCACATAATGTGGCAACTGTTTTTGGATACCATGTGAAAGAACCGTCAAAATATGGCGTTGTTGAATTTGATAAGTCAAATAAGGCAATCAGTATTGAAGAAAAACCATTGAATCCAAAAAGCAACTTTGCAGTGACTGGACTGTATTTTTACCCTAATGACGTGGTTCGTAAAGCTCTTACGGTTACCCCATCTGCAAGAGGAGAACTTGAAATTACCAGTATCAATGAGATGTATCTGCAAGAAAATCGCTTAAGAGTTGATTTGTTTGGAAGAGGATATGCTTGGCTAGATACTGGATCGCATGAAGACTTACTTGAGGCTTCAAAGTTTATTGAAACAATCGAGAGAAGACAAGGTTTAAAAGTGGCTTGTATCGAGGAAATTGCCTTTGAAAAACGATATATTTCAAAAAAGCAGTTATTAGCGATTGCTAATGTGATGAAAAATAACCAATATGGTCAATACTTATTGAATCTGTAAATGAATTTCATATCCCAACCTATTCCTGAAGTATTCTTAATTGAGCCGATAATTCATAAAGATAATAGAGGGTATTTTGTTGAAACCTTTAAGCAGGCAATGTTTGATGAAGCAATTGGATATAAAGTTGATTTTGTGCAGGATAATGAATCGAAATCAATTTCAAGAGGGGTACTTCGTGGTTTGCATTTTCAGTCATCTCCTCACACTCAGGGCAAGTTGGTTCGAGTTATCAGTGGAAGCGTTTTAGATGTGGCAGTGGATATAAGAAGGAGTAGTGAAACATTTGGGCAGCATGTAGCGATAGAGTTAACTGATGAAAATAAAAAACAACTCTTTATACCTCGTGGATTTGCTCATGGATTTGTTGTTTTGAGTGAAAGTGCAACTCTTTCATATAAAGTGGATGCATATTATTCTGCAAAACATAATGAAGGCATTGCTTATAATGATTCCGATATTAATATAGATTGGGGTTTTTCAGAGAATGAAATAATACTCTCTGAAGCTGATAAGAATTATCCCACGCTGGCAAAAAGCGATAAATTATTTTAATGTGATTAAGTCATGTTCGTATTAGTTACTGGGGCAAATGGCCAGCTAGGGAAATCACTTAATTATCTAGTTGATCAAAATATAACAGATTATCGTTTTGTTTTTGCTACAAGAGATCAATTAGATCTGACAGATTTTCAAAATATTCGCAGATTTATTCAGAAAAATCAATTTGATGTAATTATTAATTGTGCCGCTTATACTGCAGTAGATAAATCTGAAACTGAAAAGGAACAGGCAAATTTGGTCAATCATTTGGCAGTTAAAAATATTGCAGAAATAGCCAGAGATAATTGTATTAAGCTAATACATATTTCAACTGATTACGTTTTTGATGGTTTGAAGCTCAAACCATATAATGAAAAGGATATTACATCACCAATTAATGTATATGGCAAAACAAAGTTAGATGGTGAGAATGCAATAATATCAACCATGATATCTGATGCAGTAATTATTAGAACAAGCTGGCTTTATTCAGAATACGGAAATAACTTTCTAGATACAATTCTCAGTTTAGCTAAAAAAAGAAAAAAATTACATATAGTTTCTGATCAGATAGGCTCTCCAACCTATGCTTATGATTTAGCAATTTCAATATTAAAAATTATCGAAAGTAGCAAATTTTATAAAAATAGTCAATTTTCTGAGGTTTTCCATTATTCAAATGATGGAAAATGTAGTTGGTATGATTTTGCAAATGAAATTGTTAATATTTCAGGTTTGGAATGTAGCATTAAACCAATATCATCGAAGGATTATCCTCAAAGTGCAAAAAGACCAAAACATGTTTTGTTGGACAAATCTAAAATTAGTGATTTTTTTGGCTTGGAGATTATTTTTTGGACAGATTCTTTAAATAAATGCATTCAAGCTTTATCTAATTCCTCTAATTCAAATTAAGATTTATTATTATGAAGTTTATTCAAATAATTATTCCGAAGCGTATGGAAGGTGAAAGGCTTGATGTAGCAATAGCTGAAATGTTGCCAGATTTCTCTAGATCTAAAATAACTGCATGGATTAAATCTGGCGATGTAACGATTAATGAGAAAACATTTAAACCAAAAGATAAGGTGATTGGGGATGAAATTGTTTCTGTAGCTTTAAAACAAGAGCCAAATTATGATTGGATAGCTGAAGATATTGCACTTAATATTGTTTTTGAAGATGATCACATTATTGTTATCAATAAAGAGCACGGTATAGTAACTCATCCTGGTGCTGGAAATAGGAGTGGAACTCTAGCAAATGCTCTTCTTCATTATGACCTCAATCTTTCAAAATTAGATAGAGCAGGAATTGTTCATCGTTTGGATAAGAATACCTCCGGTCTTATGGTTGTTGCACGAAATATGAAAACACAAAAATATTTAGTGGAGCAGCTTCAAACACATTCAATTGTTAGAGAATATTCCGCTATTGTATATGGTCACATGGTTTCTGGCGGAACTATCGATGAGCCTCTTGGGAGGGATCCTAAAGATAGAGTTAAGCAAGCGGTTATTAGAAGTGGAAAGGAAGCAAAAACTCATTATCGAGTAATCGATCGTTTTAACAATCATACTCATGTCAAGGCAATCCTTGAGACAGGTAGAACACATCAAATTCGTGTTCATTTATCGTATATTGGCCACCCATTAATTGGAGACTCTATTTATGGGGGTAAGGTTCGATATCCAAAAAAAGCAAGAGATATTCTAAAAAATAAGCTGTTTAATTTCAGAAGGCAAGCTCTTCATTCAAAAAAGTTAACCTTGCATCATCCATACACTGGAAAATTGATTTCTTTTAAGGTCGAACTTCCTGAAGATATGTCAGAGCTTATTAAAGTATTGGGTGAATTTGACAAGAACTAATTGACTTCTAGTAGATTTTTTTAAATTTTAAAATAATTTCTACCAATGGATATTGATAAGTAAGTTGAAGTAAAGGCTTTATAATTATCAAATGTAGATCGATGGGCCATAATAACTGCTTATATTGATAAATATAAATTAATAATAAATAAGAGTGGCCTAGAATTTAATTTTTATTAGAAAGTCGATAATTTGTTTAGGAGAAACAGTGAATAAATGCCTAATTTGTAACAATAGTTTTAACCCTTTCGTTGATTTTGGAAATATGCCAATAGCAAATGCATTTTCTACGAAAAAAGAGTTAGAAAATGAATATTTTTTTTCCATGAAAGTCGGTTTTTGTGAAAAATGTAAGATGGTTCAGTTGTTAGAGCAGCCTGACAGGGAAAAGATGTTTCATGATAATTATGCTTTTTTCTCATCGACATCAAACTACATGATTAGCCATTTTAAAAAATTTTCTAATTTAGTCACGAAGCTTCAAAAGCTAGATAAAAAATCTTTTGTTGTTGAGATAGGAAGTAATGATGGCATTATGTTGCAGAATTTTGTATCAGATAAAATTCCATGTCTGGGAATAGAACCTTCTAAAAATGTTGCAGACGTTGCTAGAAAAAAAGGAATTGAGGTAATTACTGAATTTTTTGATAAACCTTTGGCTGATAAAATTTCAAAGAATTATCAAAAAGCTGATGCAATTTTGAGTGCAAATGTTATGTGCCATATTCCTTATATGCATTCAATTTATGAAGGCGTTAAAACATTATTAAATAATGATGGCGTTTTTATATTTGAAGATCCTTATCTTGGTGAAATTATAGAAAAAACATCTTTTGATCAAATTTATGATGAGCATGTTTTCCTTTTTTCAGCACTATCTATTAGTCATATTGCCGATATGCACGATCTTGAATTGGTAAATGTTGAACCTCAAATAACTCATGGAGGCTCAATGAGATATACAATAGCACACAAAGGGGTTAAGAAAGTCTCTCAAAATGTTATTAGTTTAATTAAGAAAGAAAAACATATGGGACTTGACAAAGAGCACGCATATCTAGATTTCACTAATAGTGTTAATAAGATAAAAAATGATTTAATTGAGCTTCTTAAAAATCTTAAAAATGATGGAAAAAAAGTTGTTGCATATGGAGCAACCTCTAAGAGTACAACTGTTACTAATTATTTTGGAATAACAACTGACCTTGTCGAATGTATCTATGATACGACTCCAATTAAACAAAATAAGTTCTCTCCGGGTGCACATATCCCAGTTTTGCCTTATGATCAATTTAGAGACAGTAATCCGGATTATATATTATTATTTGCTTGGAATCATTCTGAAGAAATTATGAAGAAAGAAATTGACTTCATGGGAGGCCAAAGGCATTGGATAACTTATATACCGAGCGTAAAGGTTACTTAATATGATACTTTGTTCAAATCCATCAGAACAATTCAACAGTTATCAGTCTGAAATTGAAGATGCTGTTATTTCAGTAATGAGAGGTAATTCTTATGTTTTAGGAGAACAAGTAAAACTCTTAGAGAGGGAGTTTGCTGAATATATAGGTGTTTCATCTGCAATTGGTGTTGCCAATGGAACTGATGCTATTGAGATAGCATTAAGAGCATTAAATATAGGCTTTGGCGACGAAGTTATTACAGTTTCACATACTGCTGTAGCTACTATTGCAGCTATTGAGGCTACAGGCGCTTGTGCTGTATTAGTTGATGTGGACTCAAAATTTTATACACTCAATCCAGATCAGCTTAAGGGGTCTTTAACAAAAAGAACAAAGGCTGTAATTGCTGTTCATCTTTATGGACAGGCTGCAGATCTTGAACCAATAATAACTTTCTGTAATTCAAATAAAATCTATCTAATTGAAGATGCTTCTCAGGCACATGGTGCAAAATACAATAATAAAAGGGTCGGAAGTATAGGCAATATTGGTTGCTTTAGTTGTTATCCAACAAAAAATCTAGGAGCAATTGGAGATGCTGGATTAGTCACTTCAAATAATCAAGAATTAGCTTCCAAAATTCGGATGATTAGAGAATATGGATGGAAAGATAGAGTTAGCATGCAACCAGGAAGAAATTCTAGGCTCGATGAGCTTCAAGCAGCTATATTGCGAATTAAACTTAAGCATTTAGACGAAGACAATCAAAAGAGAAGAGACATTGCAGAATTTTATTATGAAAAGCTTTCAAAATTTCCAATAGTAATGCCACGCACTCGTGCCAACACTGAATCTGTTTTTCATCTTTTTGTGATTCAGGTTGAAGAGCGTGATTCTTTGCTTAGCCATCTCAAAAAAGGTGAAATTACTGCTGGGGTTCATTATTCTTTACCAGTTCATATGCATCCTGCCTACAATGGTAGAGTTATTAAATCAGAAGATATGGTAGTTACAGAAAATATAGTTAACAAAATTATTTCGCTACCAATTTATCCTGAATTATCAAAAAGTGATGCAAATAAGATTGTAAATAGAATAAATCAATTTTATAACCATTGAAATTGATTTAATCCAATGAATTTAGAAAGTTATTGTAATAAAAATGCACGAACTCCAAGGTAGGTTTAAGAATAAAGTTATTGCTATAACTGGTGCAAGTGGATACATTGGTTCTGCATTGGTGAATGAGCTAGAAAAATATTCTGTCAAAAAACTGATTCGCATTAGTAGAAAAAAACTTAAGGCTCAAGGAAATATTGAAGATTGGAATATTGGTTTAAATGATTTAGATTCTTGGCTAAAGATTGTCAATCAATCAGACATTATTTTACACTTATCAGCAAATACAAGTATTGCAGCCGCTGAAAAAAATCCTGAGAATACTCTAAATGCAGAAATTTTTCCAATTACGAACTTACTTAATGCTGCAAAAGAATTAACTAGAAAGCCAAGATTTATTTATGCCTCTACAGCAACAATTTATGGATTAACTCAAGAATTTCCAGTTTCTGAAGATCAAGCTCCTTCTCCAATTACCTGCTATGATACAAATAAATTAAGTGCTGAAAAAAAACTAATAATGGCTAGTAGTGAAAACTTAATTGAATCAGTATCTTTAAGACTTGCAAATGTTTATGGACCTAGTATTAACGATAGTTCAGCTCTTGATAGAGGCATTCTTAGTAAAATTACGAGACAAGGTTTTGAAAATAAACCTATTAGGATTTATGGCTCGGGAAATTATATAAGGGATTACATTTATATAGATGATGTTGTTAAGGCATTTTTGTATGCAAGTGTTCTTGACTACAGCGAGATTAAAAAAAATTCTGAAATCATCTTTAATGTTGCTAGTGGGATAGGTACTCCAATAAAGAATGTATTTGGCTTAATTGCAGATAAAATAGAAAAAATCACTGGTTTCAACATAGAAATCGAGAACGTATCTTGGCCAACCGGGATATCTGAAATTGAAAAAAGAAATTTTATTGGTTCTGCTGAACGATTAAAATCACATACAAGCTGGAATGCCAAAACTTCAATTGAGGATGGTATATGTATTTTAGTGAATCATCTGAGTAAGGATTATTTGTAAATGAAGTCTGTTAAATTAATCGAATTTCCTATCTTTAAAGAAGATAATGGTGAGCTTTCAGTTTTTGAGTATGGAAATCAATTCGTTCCATTTTCAATAAAAAGAATCTTTAACGTAAGGTCTGAAAAGGGAAGTATCAGGGGTAAACATGCCCATCGTTTATGCTCCCAGTTACTTATATGTTCTAACGGCTCAATAGAAGTCTTGTGTGATGATTCAGTAAATCAATGTGTATTTATTCTTGATAAACCTAATTATGGGCTATTAGTTCCTCCAGGTATTTGGGCAGAAGAAAAATATATTGAACACAATTCAACTATGACAGTAATTTGTGATCGACTTTATGAAGCTGAGGATTATATAAGTGACTATCAACTCTTCAAGGATTTTGCTTCCCAATTGACTAATAATAAGGGTAAAAATTGAAAATAGTTGTTACAGGAGCAATTGGACACATTGGATCCTATATTATTCGTGATTTAGGGAGTATTTTTCCTAAATCTACAATAGTCATGATTGATAATATGATGACTCAACGTTTCCCATCCTTGTTTAATCTTCCATTAGGTGTTAATTATAAATTTATTGAGGGAGATGTCAGTCAAATAAATTTAAAACCAATTTTTACTGGAGCTGATGCAGTAATTCACTTGGCTGCAATAACGGATGCGGCTGGAAGTATTAATATGGCTGAAGAGCTAGAGGCTAATAATTTCCAGTCAACATTAAAAGTTGCAGAAGCATGTATAGATGCTTGTGCTCCATTAATTGCTCTTTCATCAACAAGTGTTTATGGGACACAAAATGATAAAGTCGATGAAAACTGTTCTGAATCAGAGCTTCAGCCACAGAGCCCGTATGCTACTACAAAACTTAAAGAAGAGCAGCTTATTTCAGAATTAGTTCAATCTAAGAGTTTAAAAGCGATACATTGTAGGTTTGGAACAATTTTTGGCGCCTCCCCAGGAATGCGTTTTCATACCGCAGTTAATAAATTTTGTTGGCAAGCTGTAATGAATCAGCCTATAACTGTTTGGACTACTGCCTACGATCAAAAAAGACCATATTTAGATTTATTAGATGCATCCAGAGCAATAGCTTTCATCATAAAAAATAATATTTTTGATGGTCAAATATATAATATTTTGACTATTAATGCTACTGTTCGACAAGTTGTTGAAACAATAAAGGAATTTGTACCAAATTTAGAAATTGAGTTTGTCGATAATCGAATCATGAACCAACTTTCTTATGAGGTAATGTGTGATCGTTTTAAATCCAAAGGTTTTGTTTTTTCAGGAAATATGAGAAAAGGCATTAAGTATACTGTTGACCTTTTAAGAAATTCTAACAATAGCTAGTTTTCATTTACATTGACTTTATTTTTGATTTAAAAAATAAATAGCAATTTTTTATTATGAGCCTAATACTAAGTGTATGAATTTATTTCCTAAAAATGTTAAATTACTCTCTACTGAAAGATATATTGATGGAGGCTTTAGTTCGGGTAGCTTTGAAAACTTTAATTTAGCACTTCACGTGAATGATAAAAGGGAGAATGTTAAAGCAAATCGAAAGATTCTTAAAGATTCTTTTGATTTACCATCTGAACCAGTATGGATCAATCAAACTCACTCATCGACTTGCATAAATGCTGTTTCAACAGAGTCAATGGTTGAAGCTGACGCAAGCTACACCAAAAAACCTGGAATTGTATGTGGAATTATGACTGCTGACTGTTTACCAATTTTTGTTAGCAAAAAAGATGGTTCAATGGTGGGTATTGCGCATGCTGGATGGAGAGGTTTAATTTCTGGAGTAATTGAAAACCTAATTAAAGTATTCGAATCTAAAGGGGACGAATTAGTAGTTCACCTTGGTCCAGCAATTTCAATGAGTTCGTTTCAGGTTGGGAAAGAAGTAAAAGACCTTTATTTGTCTAAAAACATAAATTTTAAGCGTTCTTTTGTTTTTGATGAAAATAAGATGTATCTAGATTTGTATGATGCGGCTAGAGTAATACTTGAAAGTTTTGATATCAAGTCAATTTCTGGCGGAGATAGATGTACATTTAAAGAGAAAAATCATTTTTTTTCTTATCGACGTGATGGCATAAGTGCTGGCAGAATGGCACATCTCATTTGGATAAAGTAAAACTATTTATTAGTTTTTCCTTGCCAGTTTGGGTAAATTCAATTTCCCCACTTAGTTTATTAGGAAGATAATAATGAAGTAACTTTTGTTTTCTTTGTTTTTGTTGAACAATGCAGCCACGAACTTCGAAACTTAGATTGAGTTCTATATCCTCATATTTTGAGTTGAGACACCTCAGAATTTTCTTGTTATCCAGTTCCAAATATTGTCGAAAGTATAGCTCATTTTTATAATCAATAATGACATAAGCCATGTTATGAATGGGCATAGATGGATCAACAATAATAATACAATTCTCGCTAAATTCTGGCGACATCATATCTCCAATATTTTGAAGTGCATATGGCTCTGAATTTGTTGAACAAGTGTTCTGAAATAAAGTTTTAGGGTTTTCTAATGTTGACATTGGGGACAGTAATATGTTGCACGTTGGTTTTGAATAATTTTTTTAATTTTACCACTGCACCTGTAACATGGCATACCTTCACGACCATAGACAGACAGCACTTGCGAAAAATAGCCTGGATTACCATCGACACTATAAAAATCATTTAAAGTGGTGCCGCCATCATTAATAGCGTCTGATAAGATTTTTTTTATCGATTGAGTTAATACTTTGTATCGTTTTTTTGAGGTTTTTCCTGCTACTCTTTTAGGCGATATTTTTGCTAAAAAAAGACTTTCAGATGCGTAAATATTGCCAACTCCAGAGACCACACTACTATCCATAATGAATGTTTTAATATTTTTTGATTTACCAATAGATGTGTTATAAAGTGAGTCCATATCAAATTGATCGCTTAAAGGCTCTGGACCTAAATTATTTAGAAGTGGCAGTGTTTCATCATTGTTTTGCCATAAAACTGATCCAAATCTCCGAGGATCATGGAGTCTTAAACTTGTTGAGTTATCAAGTGTTATCTCAAAGTGCTCATGTTTTCTTAATGGTTCATTTGAAGAAATAACTCTTATAGAGCCAGACATACCAAGATGTATCACAAGCTGACCTTTTTTAAAATGGACTAACAAGTATTTAGCTCGTCGAGTAATTTTTTCAATTGTTTGATTATTGAGCGAGCTTTTAATGTGCGAGGGTATTATCCACCGAAGTTTTTTTTTAAAAATTTGGACTGAGACTACATTTCTTTGTTTAATAAGTGGCTCTAGTCCTCGACGAGTGGTTTCAACTTCGGGCAGCTCTGGCATAAATTTTATTGTTGATCATTGACTAGTGCAATCTTTTTGGTCGCACCAAAGTCAGTTTTTCCACTTCCAAGCTTTGGTATCTCATCAACCACCAAAACTGATGCTGGATGATAAAGAGGGTTAATTTTTGCGTCTGAAAGAATCTTTGTAAGTTCGCTTTTATCTATGTTGTTGGTTGCAAGAAGTACAATTTTTTCACCTTTGCGCTGGTCAGGTAAACAGGTTGCAGCAATTTCTAAATCCTCAATATTGCAAGCATCTAAAATTTCTTCTTCAACTGTCGTTAAGCTAATCATTTCTCCTCCAATCTTTGCAAACCTTGAATATCTATCGACAATTGTTAAAAAACCATCCTTATCCAGATGACCTTTATCTCCAGTGCGGTACCATCTATAGCCATCAATTAATTCTATGACTTCAGCGGTTTTTTCTGGCATCTTAAGATAGCCTTTCATAATTTGAGGTCCACCAATTAGAATTAATCCATCCTCTCCAGTTGGTATGGGTTCTAATGAGTCTGGGTCAACGATTCTAAATTCAGTTCCACTGAAAGCTTTACCAACCGTTCCAGGTCGATTTCTTAATTTGTAAGGAGAATCAATGTCTGGCAAGTTGACAGACGCTCCGGGTGATGTTTCAGTCGTTCCGTAACCTTCATATATAGGCATATTGAACTTAGATTCAAAACCCTCTCTGACTTCTGATCTTAATTTTTCAGCTCCAGCAACAACTAGCCTTAAGGATTGCATAGAATCAGGAGTCACTTTTTTATTTATTGTGTACATTCTAAGAAAGGTCGGTGTTCCAACTAGAATTGTTCCTGAATATTTTTGGATCCCTGACGCTATTGTTGAAACATCTTTAGGGTCTGCATGACACACAATTGGAATACCCTCAGATAGTGGCATGAGAGTGGTTATGGCAAAGCCAAAAGCATGAAAAGTGGGGAGTGTTGACATAATTACATCACTATCAACGGCGCCTAGCTCGATTGCTGCTTGTTTAGCATTAACTGCAATATTGCTATGTGATAATTCCACTCCTTTTGGAGAGCCTTCGCTACCACTCGAAAATAAAATTGCTGCAGTGTCATTCATTGATACCTCTTTAAAGTAACTTTTTTGGATTACACTAGCTGGTAACAATATGGCTTTTAAGAGAGTTCCTATTCTTGATATCGTTGAAATTTCTTCTCTTATATCTTCCAACATAAAGAGTTTTGAGTTAGGAAAAAATGACTCCAAATGAATACCTCTCTCAAGCATCTTATCTAAAAACCTTCTAGAGGTATAAATACTTTTTACTTCAGACTGTTTAGTTGCAGATTGAAGTGCCTTTTTTCCTGCAGTAAAATTTAAATTCACAATCGTCTTACCTAGAGACAGAATTGCCATTGATGCTATTGCTCCCCCTCCACTACTAGGCAAAAGCAGACCAACATTTTGTTCAGGGCTGTATTCTTCAATTTTTTTTGAGAACAACAGGACGCCAGTTAAAAACCTTTTGTGAGATATCTCTACGCCTTCAATATCTGCAGCAGCAAAAGCAGTTTTTGCCTGTTTTGCGCTTTTGAGCCACGCAATATGAATAGGATCCAGATTAGAAGCGTGTGTTTGCCATTCAGCAAAAGAAGTTGGGTGATTTGACATGTCTTATTAGCCTCCAAGCATAGCTTTCTTAAGATTTTTTTGGATTGGATTTTTTGAAATCCATATTCCAAAAAAAGCTTTTTTGAACTCAATTCCTGGAATTGCGTCAATATATTCAGAATTCTTAAGTACATTTGTACCTGTATCAGGCAAGTATATAAATTCATAATAATCACCATTACTCACGTCACTATTAAAGGTTGAAGTT